>NZ_JBFNXQ010000139.1:0-10677 GCF_041018925.1 Geodermatophilus maliterrae | reverse complement strand
GCCTCCGCGGCGGCACCGGTCCGCCGCTCGGCCGCCCGGGCGCGCACGCCGCGCACCCACGCCCCCACCGAGGCGCCGGGGTACGCGCCGACCAGCTCGGGCGCGAGCTCCTCGGGCACCTCCACGTCGGCGATCTGGGCGACCCGGTGCAGCAGCGTGCTCACCCGGTGCCGGTCGGCCCGCAGCGCCTCCTCGGCGGCCCGCCGCTCGCCGGCCAGCCAGTCCTCGGCGCGGGCGAACCGGTCGACGTCGAACAGCGTGCGCAGCAGCTTGCCGCGGTCCTCGGGCTCGGCGCGCAGGAAGCGGGCGAAGTCGCCCTGGGGCAGCAGCACCACCTGGCAGAACTGCTCGGCCGACAGACCCAGCCGCACCCGCAGGTACTCCGAGCCCTCGTCGATGCGGGTGCTCACCGGCTGCCAGCTCCCGCCGGCCCACCGCTGGACGAGCAGCCGCGCCTGCTCGGTGGTCTCGCCGGTGCCGCGCTTCTTGGGGCGGGTCTGCTCCGGACGGCGGGCGACCAGCAGCCGCTCGCCGGCCAGGGTGAGCTCGCAGGAGACCTCGGTGCGGGTGCCGGCGTCGGCGTGGTCGCTGCGCAGCCGCCGGGCCTCGCCGCGGGCGCCGGGGACGGTGCCGTAGAGGGCGAACACCACGGCGTCGAGCAACGTCGTCTTGCCCGCGCCGGTCGGGCCCCACAGCAGGAACAGGCCGTCGCGGGCGACGTCGTCGACGTCGACGGTCTCGGTGCCGGCGAACGGGCCGAAAGCGGTGAGGGCCAGGGAGTGCAGCCTCACCGGGCCAGCTCCTCGCGGGCGGCCGCGCCGAGCGCCCGGGCCAGCAGGTCCCGCTCGGCGGGGGTGGTGCCGACCCCGCCGCGGACGTGGGAGACGAACTCCCCGGCGACGTCGAGGTCGTCGCGGCCGCGCAGCCGCTCCTGGTAGCTGCGCCCGTCGCCGGCTCCCGCGCCGCCGGTCCACTCCAGGTGCACGCAGTGCGGGAACCGCCTGCGCAGCCGGCGCATCGGGTCGGCCGGGCGGACGTCGTCGGTCAGGCGGGCGGACACGAACGCGTCCTCCGCGGCGGCGTGCGCGGGGTCGTCGAGCAGCTCGTCGAGCGTGCCGGTGAGCACCGTCAGCGGCCGGGGCACCGGCAGCGGGACGGCGGAGACGCCGGCCAGCCCGGAGCCGTCGAGGTCGACCAGCCAGGCCTGCTTGTCCTGCCCGGCCTCGCCGAAGGAGTAGGGCAGCGGCGAGCCGCTGTAGCGCAGCCGGTCGGTGAGCGTCTGCGGCCGGTGCAGGTGGCCCAGCGCGACGTAGTCGACGCCGTCGAACACCGACGCCGGCACCACCTCGACCCCGCCGACGCAGATGTCGCGCTCGCTGTCGCTGGCCACACCCCCGCCGACGAAGGCGTGCGCGAGCACCACCGCGCGGGTGCCCGGACGGCGGGCCAGGTCGGCGCGCACGCGGTCCATCGCCGCCTGCAGCACCGCCTCGTGGCTGCGCGCCTCCGCCACGCCCAGCTCGTGCCGGGCGATCTCCGGCTCGAGGTAGGGCAGCCCGTAGACGGCGACCCCGCCGTGCGCGTCGGCCAGCAGCACCGGCTCGTCGAGACGGGCGGTGGCCGCGCGCACGTGCAGGCCGGCCTGGGTCAGCAGGCCCGAGAAGGTGCCCAGCCGGCGGGCCGAGTCGTGGTTGCCCGGGGTGAGGACGACGGCGGCCCCGGCGCCGAGCAGCCGCTCCACCACCCGGTCGAGCACGGCCGTCGCGTCGGCCGAGGGGACCGCCCGGTCGTAGACGTCACCGGCGACGACGACGGCGTCGACACCCTCCGCGGCGACGACGCCGGCCAGCCCCGACAGCACCGCCTCCTGCTCGGCGAGCAGGTCGGCGCCGTGCAGCGACCGCCCGATGTGCCAGTCGGAGGTGTGCAGCAGCCGCATGGTGGCGGACGGTAGGTCGGGGTGCCGACAGAACCGGCCAGGCTCGCCGTGACCGACCGGTCACACGGCCCGCGCCGGGACCTCCGCTCAGTACCTGCGGGTCGAGTACGGCGACTCGTCGTGGCCGCCGGCGACCGTGTCCGGCTCCCACGCCCGGCGCTCCTCGTCCTCCTCGATCAGGTGGTGCAGCAGTCCCGCCGTCCCCTCGACGTCGGGGACCCGCTCGAGCACGAGCGGGCCGCCGTCACCGACCGACTCGACGGTCAGCGTCCCGGAGCGGATCAGCCGCTGCCGCAGCGTCTGCCGGAAGGAGACGTCGGTGACGCGGGACAGCGCGACGTCCCGCCCGCGACGGGAGCGCACACCCTCGCGCGACAGCAGCCGGTGCGTCGTCAGGACGTGGTGGGTCGTGCGCCAGCGCAGCACCGGCCCGCCCACCAGGACCGCCAGCGCCACCAGCGCGACCGCGAGCAGCAGCAGGCGCAGTGACCCCTGCTGGGGGCCCGGCGGGACCAGCGCGGCGAGGTAGGACCCGGCACCGACGACGACGAGCGCGCGGACGACCGGCCAGAACAGCGTCGTCCAGTGCGGGTGCAGGTGGCGGACGACCTCCTCGTCGTCGGCGAGGAGCTTGTCGGGGTAGGGCACCGCGCCAGGATGACCGAGCGCGGGCCGGCCGTCAGGTTCCGTGCGGGCGTGTCCGGACGTGCTGGACGTCGCCGCTGGCCAGCTCGACGGTGCCGGCGGGTGTGCGCAGCACGAGCCGGCCGTCCCAGTCGACGGAGGTGGCGGTGCCCGACAGCGTGGAGCCGTCGGGCAGCGTGACGGTGACCTCCGCGCCGACGGTGGAGCACCAGGCCAGGTAGTCGCGGGCCAGGCCGGTGGCGACCGGGTCGCCCAGCGCGGCGGTCCACTCCAGGTAGCGCCGCTCCAGGGCGCGCAGGTAGGCCAGCAGCACCGGCGCCCGGTCGACGTCGGCACCGGTCACCCGCGACAGCGAGGTGCCGGTGGGCGGCAGCTCCTCGGCGCGGGTGGAGACGTTGAGCCCGGTGCCCACCACGACCGCGCTGCCGGCGACCTCGGCCAGGGTGCCGGCGAGCTTGGCGCCGTCGGCGGCGAGCAGGTCGTTGGGCCACTTCAGCGAGGTGCGCACCCCGGCGACCTCGCCCACGGCCTCGGCCAGCGCGATCCCGGTGAGCAGGGGCAGCCACCCGCGGCGGGCGGCCGGGACGTCGGGGCGCAGCAGCACCGAGACGGTCAGCCCCGCCCGCGGCGGTGAGGTCCAGGTGCGGGCCAGCCGGCCGCGCCCGGCGGCCTGGTGCTCGGCGACGAGGACGATCCCCTCGGGTGCGCCCCCCTCGTCGGGGTCGCCGGCGGCCCGCTCGGCGAGGACGGCGTTGGTCGAGCCGACCTCCTCGACCACCTCCAGCGAGCGCCACAGCCGGCTGTCGCGGACGAGCGCCGCCTCGAGCGCGCGGCCGTCGAGCGGCGGGCGGTCGAGCTCCGACCAGCGGGCGGAGGGCGCGTCGGGCACTCCCCTACGCTACGGCCCCGTGAGTGCGGCTGAACTGGAGAGCGCCGGCGAGTCCGTCCCCGGCGACGTCGACGTCCACACGACCGCCGGGAGGCTGGCGGACTTCGAGCGCCGCGTCCAGGAGGCCACCCACGCGGGGTCGGAGCGGGCGGTCGACAAGCAGCACGCCGCGGGCAAGATGACCGCCCGCGAGCGCATCGAGGCGCTGCTGGACCCGGGCTCGTTCACCGAGCTCGACGAGTTCGCCCGGCACCGCTCCACCACCTTCGGCATGGAGGCCAAGCGCCCCTTCGGCGACGGCGTCGTCACCGGCTACGGGACCGTCGACGGCCGGCCGGTCTGCGTGTTCTCCCAGGACGTCACCGTCTTCGGCGGCAGCCTCGGCGAGGTCTACGGCGAGAAGATCGTCAAGGTGCTCGACCTGGCCGTCCGCAACGGCTGCCCCGTCATCGGGATCAACGAGGGCGGCGGGGCCCGCATCCAGGAGGGCGTGGTCTCCCTCGGCCTCTACGGCGAGATCTTCCGCCGCAACGTGCACGCGTCCGGCGTCATCCCGCAGATCTCGCTGGTCATGGGCGCCGCCGCCGGCGGGCACGTCTACTCCCCCGCGCTCACCGACTTCGTCGTGATGGTCGACCAGACCTCGCAGATGTTCATCACCGGGCCCGACGTGGTGAAGACGGTGACCGGCGAGGACGTCACCCTCGAGGAGCTCGGCGGCGCCCGCACGCACAACACCAAGTCCGGCGTCGCGCACTACCTGGCCGAGGACGAGACCGACGCCCTCGACTACGTCAAGGCGCTGCTGTCCTACCTGCCGAGCAACAACCTCGACCCGCTGCCGGCCGTCGAGGTCGCCCCGGCCGACACGACGCACGACGGCGTCACCGACGACGACCGCGAGCTGGACACCTTCGTGCCGGACTCGGCCAACACGCCCTACGACATGCACACCGTCATCGAGCACGTCCTCGACGACGGCGAGTTCCTCGAGGTGCAGCCGCTCTTCGCGCCCAACATCCTCATCGGCTTCGGCCGGGTGGAGGGCCGGCCGGTCGGTGTCGTGGCCAACCAGCCCACGCAGTTCGCCGGCACGCTCGACATCGACGCCAGCGAGAAGGCCGCCCGGTTCGTCCGCACCTGCGACGCCTTCAACGTCCCGGTGCTCACCTTCGTCGACGTCCCCGGGTTCCTCCCCGGCACCTCGCAGGAGTGGGAGGGGATCATCCGCCGCGGCGCGAAGCTGATCTACGCCTACGCCGAGGCGACCGTCCCGAAGATCACCGTGATCACCCGCAAGGCCTACGGGGGCGCCTACGACGTCATGGGGTCCAAGCACCTCGGTGCCGACCTCAACCTGGCCTGGCCGACGTCGCAGATCGCCGTCATGGGCGCGCAGGGGGCGGTGAACATCCTCTACCGGCGCGAGCTCGCCGACGCCGACGACGCCGACGCCCGCCGGGCCGAGCTGATCACCGAGTACGAGGATGCGCTGCTCTCGCCGTACATCGCGGCCGACCGTGGGTACGTCGACCAGGTGATCCGGCCGTCGGAGACCCGCATCGAGGTCACCAAGGGGTTGCGCCTGCTGGCCAACAAGCGGCAGACGCTGCCGCCGAAGAAGCACGGGAACATCCCGCTGTGAGTGACGCGCAGCGCCCGCTGCTGCGGGTCGTCAGGGGCGGACCCTCACCCGAGGAGCTCGCCGCGCTGACCGTCGTCGTGGCCGCACTGTCGCAGCGCCGCCCGCGCCGCCGTCCGGTGCCGGTGGGCGCCTGGGCCTCGTTCGCCGACGCCCACCGCCGTCCGCTGCAGCCCGGCCCCGGCGGCTGGCGTGCCTCCGGGAGGTCCGCGTGAGCGTCAGCCGCCGTCTCGTCCTGGCGTCCGCGTCCCCCGCGCGGCTGGCCCTGCTGCGCCAGGCCGGGCTGGCCCCCGAGGTCGTGGTGAGCGACGTCGACGAGTCGGCGGTGCGGGCGCCGCGGGTCGCCGAGCGGGTGGCGCTGCTGGCCGCGGCCAAGGCGGGCGCCGTGGCCGGGCGCGAGACCGACGCCCTCGTCGTCGGGGCGGACTCGCTGCTGGAGTTCCGCGGGCAGGCGATGGGCAAGCCGGCCGACGCGGCCGAGGCCCGCGAGCGCTGGCGGCGGATGTCGGGCCGCTCCGGGGTGCTGCACACCGGTCAGGCGCTGTTCGACGTGCGCGGCGGCGGGATCGCGGCGCGCGACGTCGTCGTCACCTCGACGGTGGTGCACTTCGCCAGCCCGAGCCCCGCCGAGGTGGACGCCTACGTCGCGACGGGTGAGCCGCTGGCGGTGGCCGGCGCCTTCACCCTCGACGGGCTCGGCGCCCCCTTCGTGCGCCGGGTCGAGGGCGACCCCGCGTCCGTCGTCGGCCTCTCCCTGGCCGCGCTGCGCGAGCAGCTGGGACGGCGCGGGCTGGCCGTCACCGACCTCTGGCGGCGTTGAGCCCTCGCCGGCCCGCCCCACAGACCGAGCAGTACGAGACCGAGGGAGAAGACCGGTGCAGAAGGTCCTGATCGCCAACCGCGGGGAGATCGCGGTCCGGGTGGCGCGCGCGTGCAGGGACGCGGGGCTGACCAGCGTCGCGGTCTACGCCGAGCCCGACCGGGACGCGCTGCACGTGCGGGTGGCCGACGAGGCCTTCGCGCTGGGCGGGACGACGCCGGGTGACTCCTACCTGGTGATCGACAAGGTCCTGGACGCCGCCGGGCGGTCCGGCGCGGACGCGGTCCACCCCGGCTACGGCTTCCTCTCCGAGAACGCCGACTTCGCCCGGGCGGTCATCGACGCCGGGCTGACCTGGATCGGCCCCTCCCCCGAGGCGATCATCGCCCTCGGCGACAAGGTGCGGGCCCGGCACATCGCCACCGCGGCCGGGGCTCCGCTGGTGCCCGGCACCACGGACCCGGTGGGCGGCGCCGACGAGGTGGTCGCCTTCGCCGAGGAGCACGGCCTGCCGGTGGCCATCAAGGCCGCGTTCGGCGGCGGTGGGCGCGGGCTGAAGGTGGCCCGCACCACGGCGGAGATCCCCGAGCTGTTCGACTCCGCCGTCCGCGAGGCCGTGTCGGCCTTCGGCCGCGGCGAGTGCTTCGTCGAGCGGTTCCTGGACAGGCCCCGGCACGTGGAGGCCCAGGTGCTCGCCGACACCCACGGCACCGTGGTCGTCGTCGGCACCCGCGACTGCTCCCTGCAGCGGCGCAACCAGAAGCTGGTCGAGGAGGCGCCCGCGCCGTTCCTCACCGACGAGCAGCGCGCGCGCATCCACGAGTCGGCCAAGGCCATCTGCCGGGAGGCCGGCTACCACGGGGCGGGCACCGTCGAGTACCTCGTGGGCGTCGACGGCTCGATCTCCTTCCTCGAGGTCAACACCCGGCTGCAGGTCGAGCACCCCGTGTCGGAGGAGACCAGCGGCATCGACCTGGTCCGCCAGCAGTTCCGCATCGCCGACGGCCTGCCGCTGGAGGTCACCGAGGACCCGGTCCCGCGCGGGCACAGCATCGAGTTCCGCATCAACGCCGAGGACGCCGGACGCAACTTCATGCCGGCGCCCGGCCCGGTGACGCGGCTGGAGATCCCCCAGGGCCCGGGGGTCCGCTGGGACTCCGGCGTCGAGACCGGCGGCGAGGTGGCCGGCGCGTTCGACTCGATGCTGGCCAAGCTGATCGTCACCGGCGCCAGCCGCGAGGAGGCCCTGCAGCGCGCCCGCCGCGCACTGGACGAGCTGGTGGTCGAGGGCATGCCCACGGTCGTCCCGTTCCACCGCGCGGTGGTCCGCGACGAGGCCTTCACCAGCGAGCCGTTCTCGGTGCACACCCGCTGGATCGAGACCGAGTGGGACAACCAGGTCCCGCCCTGGTCCGCCGCCCCGGCCGAGGCCGACGAGGAGGCGCCGCGGCAGACCGTCGTCGTCGAGGTCGGCGGCCGCCGTCTCGAGGTGTCGCTCCCCGCGGGTCTGGCCGCCGGCGGCGGCGCGCCGGCTCCGGCGGGCGGCGCCAAGCCGCGCAAGCGGGGCTCCGGGCACGGCGGGTCGGGGACCTCGGGGGACTCCCTCACCTCGCCCATGCAGGGCACGATCGTCAAGGTCGCCGTCGAGGAGGGTGCCCCGGTCGAGGCCGGTGACCTCGTCGTCGTCCTCGAGGCGATGAAGATGGAGCAGCCGATCGCCGCGCACAAGGCGGGCACCGTCACCGGCCTGTCGGCCGAGGTCGGCGCGACCGTCACCAGCGGCGCGGTCCTCTGCACCATCACCGACGCGGCCGCGGAGGCCTGAGCCGTCGCGCTGCTCCGGGCCCACCGGCCCGGAGCAGCGCCGTCAGTAGTACTGGACGCTGGTGCCGGTCGCGGCGTCGTGGCTGATGCGGCCGCGCTGGAAGGTCTGCTCCACCCGGGACGAGCCCCGCTGGGGCCCCGTCGGGTAGCCGAGCCGCCCGGACTCCCCGCCTCGCGCGTCGTAGGTCCGGGAGATCGCCCCCTGGACCGCGAAGCCGCCCGTCGCGGGCGACCAGTGGATCCGGCCGTGCTGGAAGGCCTGGGTCGTCCCGCCGTTCACCGTCGGGTACGGCTCGGTCACCGGGTAGCCCAGCACCCCGGACTCCCCCCACATCGGGTCGTAGACCGCCCGGATCGGCCCCCAGACGGCGTGCGCCCCGGTCGCCGGGGACCAGTGGATGCGGCCGTGCTGGAACGGCTGCGTCCAGCCACCACCCGCGGTCGGGTAGCGGCCGCCCACGGGGTAGCCGAGGACGCCGGACTCCCCCCGCAGCGGGTCGTAGGCCTGGCCGATGACCGACGTGACGGCATGCCCCCCGGTCGCCGGGGACCAGTGGATGCGCCCGTGCTGGAAGGCCTGCGTGACCCCGCCGTTCGCCGTCGGGTAGCGGCCGCCCACGGGGTAGCCGAGGAGCCCGGACTCCCCCCACAGCGGGTCGTAGACCCGGGAGATCTCCCCGAGGACCGCGTGCCCGCCCGTGGCCGGGGACCAGTGGATGCGCCCGTGCTGGAAGGCCTGCGTGACCCCGCCGTTCGCCGTCGCGTAGCGCCCGCTCACGGGGTAGCCCAGCGGCCCGGACTCACCCCACATCGGGTCGTAGGCCCGGGAGACCTGCGTGTACACCGCGTGGGCCCCGGTGGCCTGCGACCAGTGGATCCGGCCGTGCTGGAACGCCTGGGTCTGCCCGCCGCCGGCGGTCGGGTACGGAGCGGTGACCGGGTACCCGAGGACGCCGGACTCGCCCCGCAGCGGGTCGTAGGCGGCACCCAGCCTGGCCGGCACCGCGTGCGCGCCCGTGGCCGGGGACGAGTGGACGCGTCCGCCCTGGAAGGCCTGGGTCCAGCCGCTGTCCGGCGTCGCGTACCGGTCCCCCACCGGGTAGCCGAGCCAGCCCGACGGGCCGCCGGTCCGCAGGAACTCGGCGAGCAGCTGGTCGCGCACGACGCGTGCGCCGGTCGCCGGCGACCAGTAGATCGACCCGTTCCGGAAGTGCTGCGCGCACCCGCCGCTGCGCAGACCGCAGAGCTCGTCACCGGTGGGTGCGCCGAGCGAGCCGCCCGACCCGCCCAGCGACCGGTACAGGACGGCGATCGGGCTGTCGGCCGCCGGCCCGTCGGCCGCCGTCCGCACGGTGACCGTCGCACCGGACGCGGACGCGCCGACGACGCTGACCGTGAACGAGCCGCCGCCGAGGGACATCCGGTTCCCGGCGGGCAGCACGGTCTGCTCGTCGGCGGCCCACTGCGCCTGCGCGGCCGGCGTCCCGTCGAGCAGCAGCGAGGTGTCGCCGGTCGGACCGGGGCCGTCGGTGTGCACCAGGACCCCGGCCTCGAAGCCGTAGCCGATCGCCGGGTCCAGCCAGCCGTCCTGGCCGACGGCGGTGCGGTACTCGACCCAGTAGCGGCGGCCGTCGCGGGCGGTCAGCGCGAGCACGCGGGTGCCCGTGCCGCCGCCCATCGGGGTCAGCGTGTACGTGCCGCCGGTCCCGGCGGAGTCGACGGCGACCCGGGCCGACGCCGGGAGCAGGTCCAGCCGTGCGGCGTGCGGCGCGTTGAGCGAGCCCACCTCGTTCCACGAGACGCCCATGACGTCGTACCAGTCCCAGTAGGACACCGTCCGGCACGGCGTGGCCTCCGGGGAGCCGTCGCACTGCACCGCCGACGCGTGCCCGAGCCCGAAGTTGTGGCCGAGCTCGTGGGCGATCACCGAGGTGCTCACCGCCCGCACGTAGAGACTCCCGCCGGCGCCGCGCGAGGAACCGATGCTGGCCAGCCCGTAGGCGCACGACGGCATCCCGCTCGGGTAGCCGGGGACGTAGAGCAGCAGGTGCCGGCCGGCGCCACCGGTCCAGGAGATCCTGCCCGCGACGTCGGTCCACAGGGCCGACGAGGAGGTGCACACCGCGGAGCTGGTCACCCACGAGTCCGCGCCGGCGGTGGCGTGGATCCGCACCGCCCCGCCGCTCTGCGACTCCCAGAAGTCGGCCACCGGGCCGTTCACCTGGTCGACCACCTGCTGGACCGTGGTGGCGTCCGGGGACAGGCCGCTGGGAGCGACCAGCACGACGGTGACCTCGTTCGTGTACGGCGCGGAGGCAGGCGCCGCCGGAACGGTCTCCGCGGGCGCCACCACCTCGGCCTCGAGGACCTCCCGGGCCGGCTCCACACCCTCCGCCGTCCCGGGCTCCTCGGGCACCTCGGCGCCGACGGTCACCTCGACGGTGGCGCCCACGGGCAGGTCGTCGACGCCGTCGCTGTCGACCCGGACGCTCGTCCCGTCGTCCTCGGTGACCCAGCTGAGCAGGGCGTCGTCGGCGTGCGCGGCGGCCTCGTCGGGGTCCTCGTGCTCGGCCCAGGTCTGGACCAGCTCGCCGACGACGGTGTCGCCGGCGGTGACCTCCTCCGCCGGGCCCGCAGCCGGGCCCTCCGCCGGGCTCTCCGCCGCGGCCGGGCCGGCCAGCAGCAGCGGGGTCAGGACGGCGGTGGCGGCCGCGAGGGAGAGCAGCCGCGGGGGCCGCGGTCGGGCAGCGTGGGGCACGGGTCTCTCCAGGTCGGTGGGCACCGTGCTCCTCATCGGCGGGACGGGCGCCGGACTGGACCCCGGCACCGCGGTCCCACCCGTCCGGGCGTCAGGGGCGCCGGCGGAGCAGGGGCAGCCGGCGGGCGGCCAGCGCGGTCCCGCCGGCGCCGAGCAGGCC
>NZ_JBFNXQ010000138.1:0-10864 GCF_041018925.1 Geodermatophilus maliterrae | reverse complement strand
CTTGAGGGACATCGAGGGTCCGGCCTTCCGGTCGACGGTCAGTGGGTGGGGACGGCGACGGCGGCGCCGTCGGACCGCGCGGACTCGACGACGGCCGCGATGACCTGCATGGTGTGCAGCCCGTCGGCGAAGGTGGCGTTCGGCGGCAGCGGGTCGGGGGTGCCGACGATCTGGTCCAGGAACGCGCGGCACTGGTAGACGAACATCTCGGCGTTGCCGCCACCGACGCCCGGGGCCTCCATCGGGTAGCCGCCGGCGACGTAGGGCATCTGCGGGCCGACGATGACCTGCCGCGCGCCGCGGCTGCGGGCCTCGGGCTGGCGGTCGTCGAGGAGGTACTCCGAGGGCCGGTGCCAGTCGAAGGAGGCGCGGCCGGCCAGCCCGTACACGTCGAAGGCCAGCCCGTTGGGCATGCCGAAGGCGGTGCGGGACACCGAGAACGTCGCGGACGGGCCCGACCCGAACCGGGCAGTGAACACGGCCGTGTCCTCGTTCTCGACCTCGCCCATCTCGTCGCTCACCGGGGCGGCGTCGTGGCCCACCACGGCGCCGAGGGGGAGTGGCCGCTCGGGGATCTGGGTGGACAGCACCGCCCCGGACACCGACACGATCGGTCCGCAGAGGAGCTGGCCGACGTCGATGACGTGGGCGCCGATGTCGCCGAGGGCACCGCTGCCGGGTCCGCCCCTGTACCGCCAGGTGAGCGGACCGCGGGGGTCGCAGGCGTAGTCGCACCAGTAGCGGCCGTCGAACAGGGACAGCTCACCCAGCTCGCGGTCGTGCACGTGGTCGCGGATCGCGGCGATCGCCGGGGACCTGCGGTAGGTGTACCCGACGGCGGTCACGACGTCGGATCGCTCCTCCGCCGCGACCATCACCCGCGCGTCCTCCAGCGAGCCGGCCAGCGGCTTCTCGCAGAGCACGTGCTTGCCGGCGGCGATGGCGGCCTCGGCGATCGGGCGGTGCAGGGAGTTGCCGACGACGATGCTGATCGCGTCGATCGAGGGGTCCTCGACGACCTCCTCCCAGCTGAGGACCGCCTTCTCGAAGCCGTAGCGGCGAGCCGCGTCGCGGGCCAGTTGCTCGTTGGCATCGGCGATCGCGGCGAGCCGGACCGGCGGGAGTCCCTCCCCGAAGACGGTGTTCACCGAGCGGTACCCGGCGGCGTGGCTGCGGCCGGCCATCCCGGCCCCGATCACCGCCACGGACAGTGGTCGTCGCGACATGGCTGTCCCCCTCTCCTGGGGTGGACGGGGTCCCGGTGGTGCGCGGGCGTCGCTGCGGACGTGACACGCTCCCCGCGGGTGGCACCGGTGGGTGCGGAGGCGCTTAAAGCGCTTTAATGGTGCTGCCGCTCCCGGCTCGGTGTCAAGGCAGGAGGTGGTGGTCCTGGGTGCAGAGGAGTCGCTGCGTCGTCCGCGACTGCAGGACGTCGCAGCCGAGGCCGGCGTCTCGACGGCGTCGGTGTCGCTGGTGCTGCGCGGCGTCGCCGGACCCAGCAGCGCCACCCGCGAGCGTGTGCTCGACGCCGCCGCCCGGCTCGGGTACCGACCCGACCGCGCCGCGAGCCTGCTGGCCCGCCGGCGCAGCAGGCTGATCGGCGTCGTGATGGACGTCCGCAGCACCTTCCACGCCCAGCTCGTCGAGGACGTCCACGAGGCGGCCGAGGAGCACGGGTACGACCTGGTGCTCAGCACGGTGACCCGCACCCGGGACGAGGGGCGGGCGGTCGAGACGCTGCTCGACTCGCGCTGCGAGGCGCTGGTCCTCCTCGGCCCGGAGGCCCCCGCCTCCCGGTTGAGCGCGCTGGACCGGCAGCTGCCCGTGGTGGCCGTCGGCCGCCCGGTGCCGTCGGCCGGTGTGGACGTCGTCCGCGCCGCCGACGACGAGGGCGTCGGGCAGGCCGTCGACCACCTGGTCGGCCTCGGCCACCGCCGGATCGCCTACGTCGACGGCGGCCCCGGGGTCATCCCCGCCGGCCGGCGCCGGGGATACCAGCGGGCGATGCGCCGGCACCGGCTCGGCGGGCACCTGCAGGTCGTCGCCGGGGACCACGGCGAGGAGTCCGGGGCGCGCGCCGCGCGGGAGCTGTTCGCGTCCGACCTGCCCCCGACGGCCGTGATCACCTACAACGACCGCTCGGCGGTGGGAGTGCTGGACACCCTGCTGCGCGGCGGGGTCGACGTCCCGGGGGCGGTCTCCGTCGTCGGCTACGACGACAGCCCGCTGTCCCGGCTGGCGCACGTCGACCTGACCACGGTCAGCCAGGACTCCGGACAGCTGATGCGGCACGCGGTGGCCGCCGTGGTCGAGCGGCTCGACGGCGGCCGCACCGCGCACCGCGAGGTCGTCGTCCCGCCGCGCCTCGTGGTGCGGGGGACGACCGGTCCGGCGCCCGCAGGGGTCTGAGGTCGGCACCGCCGCACGGTCAAGGAGCCGGACTTTGTCCTGACAACCGGTTGACAGTGGCGTGGGTCACCCGCAACTCTTTCAAACGCTTCAAGACACGAGTCGTCCCTGAGCACGGAGACGCACATGGCCGAGACCGCCACCGCTGCCCCCGCCACCGCCGAGGACTACGACCCGTTCCGGCCGGACTTCTACACGTCCGACCCGTTCGGCGTGTACCGCCGGCTGCGGAACGAGGCGCCCGTCGCCTACAACGAGCGGTGGGGCTGGTGGGTCCTGACCCGCTTCGAGGACGTGCGGGCGGCCGCGCTGGACGCGGACACGTTCCGCAGCTTCGAGGGGATGGACATCGACGACAGCCGCCTGGAGCAGGTCCCGCCCGGCTCCATCGGCAGCATGGACAACCCCCGGCACGACCAGGTCCGCTCGGTGGTGCAGCCGTACTTCCTGCCACGCCGGATCGCCCAGCTCGAGGACGGCATCCGCGCCGTCGTACGCGACCTGGTCGGATCCTGGCGGGACCGCGCCGCGGGGGGCCGTGCGACGGTGGACCTGGCCCAGGAGCTGGCCTGGCCGATGCCGTTCGACGTCTTCTTCCACCTGATGGGCCTGCCCAGCCGGCACGCCGACGATCCGCTGGACCGCGCGCGGCGCGAGCAGCTGGAGCACTGGACCCACGAGCTCAAGGACCGGGTGCCCGGCACCCCGCACCTCACCCCGGTGGCGCGGGCGGCGACGGCCGGCGTCCAGCAGTTCTTCATCGACCTGCTCGAGGACCGTCGTCGGGCCGCGCGGGACGACCTGGTCACGGCGTTCGTGGAGGCCGACATCGACGGGGTGCCGTTCGTCGATGCGCAGGTCACCCCGAACTCCGAGGTCAGCGGCCTGATGATGATCCTCTTCCTCGGCGGCGTGGAGTCCACCGCCGGGCTGACCGGCACGCTGTTCAGGCTGCTCGCCGAGAACCCCGACCAGCGGGCGCTGCTGCAGGCCGACCCGTCGCTGATCCCGGCCGCCGTCGAGGAGGCCATGCGCCTCATCACGCCGCTGCAGCTCACCGCCCGGACGACGTCGCGCGAGGTCACGCTGCACGGGGTGACGATCCCGGCCGGCGGCCGCGTGGTGCTGGTGATGGGGGCCGCCAACCGGGACGAGCGCCAGTTCCCCGACCCGGACCGCTTCGACATCACCCGGCCCCGGGGCCGGCACCTGGGCTTCGGCGAGGGCGTGCACGGGTGCCTGGGCGCACCGCTGGCCCGCCTGGAGGCGCGGATCGCCCTCGAGGAGGCCCTGCCCGTGCTGGGCGACTACGAGCCGGCCGGCCCACCGACCTTCTACCCCAGCTCGCCCAACATGTACGTCTGGAAGAACCTGCCGGTCACCTTCGGCCGGACCGCGCGACGTCCGCACGTCGAGGCCGTCTCCCACCGGACGACGACCGTCACCCTCACCACCGCGGAGTTCGAGGCGGAGGCCCGGGTGGCCGCCAAGCGGGAGGTCGCCGACGGCGTCGTCGCCCTGACCCTGCGCGACGCCGGTGACCGCCCGCTGCCCGCCTGGGAGCCGGGCGCGCACGTCGACCTGGTCCTCGACGGGACGCCGACCCGGCAGTACTCGCTCTGTGGTGACCCCGCCGACCACTCCGAGTACCGCCTGGGCGTCCTGCGCGACCCGGACGGCCGCGGCAGCTCCCTCTTCGTCCACGACCGGCTGCAGGCCGGCGACACCGTGCGCGTGCGCGGCCCGCGCAACAACTTCCCCCTGGTCGACTCGCCCCGGTACCTGTTCATCGCCGGGGGCATCGGCATCACGCCGATCCTGGCCATGATCCGGGCCGCCGAGGCCGCGGGCGCCGACTGGCGGCTGGTCTACGGCGGCCGGCACCGGGCGTCGATGGCGTTCCTCGACGAGCTCGCGGTGTACGGCGACCGGGTGTCGGTGCGCCCGCAGGACGAGACGGGACTGCTGGACCTCGAGGCCCTGCTCGGCACCCCGCAGCCGGACACGCTGGTCTACTGCTGCGGCCCCGAGCCGCTGCTGGCGGCGGTCGAGGAGCACTGCGGCGGCTGGCCGCGCGGGGCGCTGCACGTGGAGCGGTTCGCGCCCCGCCCCCAGGGCGAGCCGGCGCGCACGGAGTCGTTCGAGGTCGAGCTGGCGCGGAGCGAGCTCACCCTGACCGTCCCGCCGGACCGGTCGATCCTGTCGGTGGTCGAGGAGGCGGGGGTCGGCGTCCTCTCCTCGTGCGCCGAGGGCACCTGTGGCACCTGCGAGACCGCCGTCCTCGGTGGCGTGCCGGACCACCGGGACTCGGTCCTCGGCCCGGACGAGAGAGAGGCGAACGACTGCATGATGATCTGCGTCTCCCGCTCGAGCGGTCCCCGGCTGGTGCTCGACCTCTGAAGAAGGACCACTCTCCTCCCCACGCCTCGTCGAAGGACCCCGTCCTCCCCACCCCTCGCAGGCCCGGGGCGGGACCCGGGACCGGGGCCGGAGGGTCTGGAGGGTGGCCGTTCCCTCACGTCACGAGGGCGGGGCGGTGCTGCTCCGCACGACCAGACGGGGCGGGACGACGAGCTCGCGCCGGTCGACGGGGGTGCCGTCGAGCCGGGCGAGGGCGCGCCCGACGGCGAGCGTGGTCAGCTGTTCGACGTCCTGGGCGACGGACGTGAGGTCGACCGAGGAGAGCCGGGCGATCCGGCTGTCGTCGTAGCCCACGACGCTCACCTCCCCGGGCACGGTCCGGCCCGCCCGGCGGAGGACGTCGAGCACGCCCAGGGCGCAGCGGTCGTTGAACACGGTGACGGCGCTCGGCAGCGGCCCCTCGAGCAGCCTCCGTGCAGCGGCGGCACCGTCGTCCTCGGTGAGCCCGCCGGCGACGACCCGCGCCGGGAGCCCGTGCCGCTGCAGCGCCTCCCGGTACCCCCGGCGCCGTTCCGCCGCGCCGGGAGCCCGTCCGCCGTCGACGTGGACGACGTCGCGGTGCCCGAGCGCCACCAGGTGGTCGACGGCCAGGCGCATGCCCTCGTCGTCGGCGGTGCGGACGACGTCCACCGTGGCGGACCGCACCGGGCGGGCGAGGACGACGACCGGCAGACGCGTCGCCAGGTCGGTGAGGGTGGCCGCGGGGGACTGGGGGCCGAGCAGGACCAGTGCCTCGCAGCGGTCCCGCAGCAGACTGTCGACCGCCGGCTGCTCGCCGCGTCCCGGCGTGACGGCGCTCAGCGCCAGCTCGTACCCGGCCTGCTCGGCCGCGTCGTAGAGCCCGGTCAGCAGGTCGCCGTGGAAGGCGTGCTGCACGCCGAAGACCACGCCGAGCAGCCGGCTGCGGGAGCTGCGCAGGAGACGGGCGCGGCTGTCCGGCCGGTAGCCGATCTCGTCGGCGGCTCGGCGCACCCGCTCCCGGGTCGCCGCGCTGGCCCCGGGTGCCTCGCGCATGACGATCGACACGAGGGCGGTGGAGACCCCGGCGCGGGCGGCCACGTCGGCCAGGGTCGGCCTCCGCTCGGGGCCCGTCCGCGTCACCGGGCGAGCGTAGCCCGATGCCCTAGAACGTTATAGCCGGATCCTCTTGACGGGTCAGGGTCACCCGCGTCACCCTGGCCTGACTAGAACGTTCTAGACGAGGAGTCGGCATGACGAACGGGACCGTCGGGGTCGCCCTCATCGGGGCGGGGCGGATGGGCGCCTTCCACGCCGAGACGCTGGCGCGGCGGGTCCCCGGTGCGCGGTTGGCCGCGGTGGCCGACGCGGCCCCGGGAGCCGCGGAACGGCTGGCCGGCGCACTGGGCGCGGACCGGGCGCACACCGACGCGGCGCAGCTGTGGGACGACCCCGCGGTCGACGCGGTCGTGATCGCGGCGCCGGCCCGGTCGCACGCCGACCTGGTGGTCGCCGCCGCGGCCGCGGGGAAGCACGTGTTCTGCGAGAAGCCGATGGCGGTCACGCTCGCCGACGCCGACCGGGCCGTCGACGCCGCCCGCGCCGCGGGCGTCGTCCTCCAGGTCGGCTTCAACCGGCGGTTCGCGGCCGACTGGCGGGCCGCCCGTGCCCTGCTCGACGCCGGGACCCTCGGCACGCCGCGGCTGCTGCGCTCGCTCACCCGCGACCCCGGCGGCTTCAACCCGTCCCGCGTCCTCCCGGACACGATCTTCCTCGAGACGCTGATCCACGACTTCGACACGCTGCGCTTCCTCAATCCCGGATCCGAGGCGGTGGAGGTCTCCGCGACGGCCGACGCACTGGTGGAACCGGCGTGGCGGGACCGCGGCCTGCTGGACACCGCGGTGGTCACCGTGCGGTTCGACAACGGCGCGATGGCGGTGGCCGAGGCGTGCTTCGAGGCGGCCTACGGCTACGACGTCCGCGGCGAGGTGCTCGGCTCCGGCGGCATGGCCACGATGGGCGACGGCCGCGGCAGCGGGATGGCGTTCTCCGGGCCGGCCGGGCGGCTCGTCGAGACCGTCCGCGGGGACCAGGAGCTCTTCGCCGACGCCTACACCGCCGAGCTGGCCGCCTTCGTCGAGGCGGTCCGGGAGGGGCGCCCGGCCCCGGTGACCGGCGAGGACGCCCGCGCGGCGCTGGCCATCGCGCTGGCCGCGGCGGAGTCGGTGCGCACCGGCGGCCCGGTGCGGGTCGAGAAGTGAGCTACCGCCTGGCCGCCTCGGCCGAGATGCTCTTCCTCGACCTGCCGTTCGCCGAGCGCGTGCGGCGCATCGCCGGCCTCGGGTTCGAGGTGGAGATCTGGGACTGGACGGCGAAGGACGTCGACGAGCTCGTCGGGACCGGCGCGACGTTCTCGTCGATGACCGGCTACGTCACCGGCACGCTGGCCGACCCCGACGGCGCCGGAGAGCTGCTGCGGACCGCCGAGCGGTCCCTGGCCGTCGCCGAGCGGCTGGACTGCCCGCGGCTCAACGTGCACGGGACCGGGCTCGACGGCCGGGGACTGCCCGTCGTCCCCACCGAGACGGTGACCCCCGCGATGTGGCTCACCGCCGCCCGGACGCTGGAGCGGCTGGCGGCGCTGGGGGAGCGGGCCGGGCGGGTCTTCACGCTGGAGAACCTCAACACCGCCGTCGACCACCCCGGCACGCCCTTCGCCCGCGCCGCCGACACGATCGCGCTGGTCGAGGCCGTGGGCAGCCCGCACCTGCGGCTCAACCTGGACCTGTACCACGCGCAGATCGGCGAGGGGAACCTCGTCGCGCTGGTGGAGCGGGCCCTGCCGCTGGTGGGCGAGATCCAGGTGGCCGACGTCCCCGGTCGGTGCGAGCCGGGCACGGGGGAGATCCACCACCCGGCGATCGCCGCCGCACTCCACCGGCTCGGCTACACCGGCGTCGTCGCCCTGGAGGGCTGGGCCTCCGGCGACCCCGAGCAGGCGCTCGACCGCTTCCGCGCGGCGTTCACACCGGCTCGCTGAGGGGCCGCTCCCGCCGCGGCGTCAGCCGCCGTGGTGCTCCGCACGGTGGTCGGCGAGGGCATCCAGGCCGAAGTCGGCCTGCGGGTCGCGCCACACCGAGTGCGCGTGGTTGCCGTCCCGCTGGGTGTTGTCCCACTCGACGAGCAGCCGCGGTCCCTGCAGCCGGTAGTAGTGCGGCCGGCCGGGGTCGGTCGACCCCGCCCAGGCCAGGTGCACGGCGTCGACGTCGACCGGTGGGACCAGCCCGTCCGGCACCCGGCCGACGTAGGCCGACAGCAGGGTGGCCAGGAGCGCGCGCTGGTCGTCGTCCAGTTCCCCGCCCGCCAGCCCCCGCGGACGGACGGTCAGCGGCAGCAGTCCTCCCTCCGGGCCGGCATCGACCTCACCGGCGGTCGGCAACCGCGAGCGGTTCCCGCTGACGATGTCCTGGGGCGCCCGGTCCAGCAGGACCGCGCGGGCCCTGAGTGCGGGCGGCAGCGACCGCACCAGGTCGCGCGCCAGGTCCTCGGTCGGGCCGAGCAGTCGCAGGACCCCGGCGCCGAGCAGGGGAGCCGCGGCCGGGTTGGTTCCCAGGAAGCAGGGCGTCACCGCCCGCACCCGGCCGTCGACGACCAGGTCGTTGAGGGAGACGTGGTGGCCGCCGAACCGCCATCCCCACGGACCCGGTCCGCCCGGCTCGCCGAACACCCGCAGGTAGTACAGGCCGGGGTCGCGCAGGCGCTCCCGGTCCCCGCTCGTGCGCAGCCCCTCCGTGCCGTCGAGCACGTTCTCCAGGCCCATGACGCCGCAGACGGTCACGAAGCCGGCGGCCGACAGGCCGGTGGACACCAGGCGCATCGCCAGGGACTGCTGCACCGGCCGCTGGGCGCCCAGGGGCAGGCCGCCGTGGTCGGTGGGGACGTAGTGCCAGCGCAGCCGCTCGGCCTCCGCCGCGGGACCACCCGACGGCCCGGGCCGCTGCGCCACGCTCCGCTGTCCCGCGTCCAGCGAGTCCAGCCACGCCGATGCCGCCGCCGCCATCCGGCGTGCGACGACCCTGTCGGCGGTGTCCGCGTCCGGCCGGCCGGACGCGGTGGTCAGGGGTCCCCCTGCGGGGACCGGGCCCACCTCGAGCCAGGGGTCGGGTCTCCGGAGTCGCCGAGGACGGACGCGTCCGCGGCCACCTCCGGGAGCTGGCCGCGCAGGAGGCGCACCTGCTCAGGGCCGCCTCGTCCCGTCCCGTCGGTGCGGACGAGGGGTGCGGATCGGCCCTCCCGGAACACCAGGTCGGGTGCGCCGGGGCAGGGCTCCGGCGACGAACCGCGTGTCGTCCAGCCGCCCGTCCACGGCCGGCCGGATCCGCCCCACCCCCGGAGCCCGGCCGCAGGATGGTGGCGGCCGGGGGCCGGCGCCGGCGGAGACCCGTCTCGCCGGCGCCGGCCGGTCCGCGGTGTCACCGACGGCGACTCCGCCACCGGGGGACCTCGGTCAGGCGTTCTGCGGGAAGCCGAGGTTCAGGCCGCCGTGGCTGGGGTCCAGCCAGCGGCTGGTGACGACCTTGCCGCGGGTGAAGAAGTGCACGCCCTCGGCGCCGTGGGCGTGCGAGTCGCCGAACAGGCTGTTCTTCCACCCGCCGAAGGAGTAGTAGGCCATCGGCACCGGGATGGGCACGTTGATGCCGATCATCCCGACCTCGACCTCGTGCTGGAAGCGCCGGGCGGCGCCGCCGTCGTTGGTGAAGATGGCGGTGCCGTTGCCGTACTCGTTGCGGTTGATCAGCTCGACGGCGTGCTCGTAGGTGTCCACGCGCAGCACCGAGAGCACCGGGCCGAAGATCTCGTCGGTGTAGACGCTCATCGGTGGCTCGACGTGGTCGACCAGGGTGGGGCCGAGCCAGAAGCCGTTCTCCCCGCCGTCGGGGGTCACCTCGCGGCCGTCGACGACGAGCTTGGCGCCCTCCTTCTCACCGGCCTCCACGTAGGAGGCGACGCGGTCGCGGTGCCGCTTGCTGATCAGCGGGCCCATGTCGGCGCCCTTGCGGCCGTCGCCGGTGCGCAGCGTGGCGGTGCGCTCGGCGATCCGGGCGACCAGGTCGTCGCCGATCCCGCCGACGGCGACGATCGCGCTGATCGCCATGCAGCGCTCGCCGGCCGACCCGAACCCGGAGTTCACCGCCGCGTCGGCGGCCAGGTCGAGGTCGGCGTCGGGCAGCACGACCATGTGGTTCTTCGCCCCACCCAGGGCCTGGACCCGCTTGCCGTTCCGGGTACCGGTCTCGTAGACGTAGCGGGCGATCGCCGTGGACCCGACGAAGGACACCGACCGGATGTCGGGGTGCTCCAGCAGCCGGTCGACGGCGACCTTGTCTCCCTGGGCGACGTTGAACACGCCGTCGGGCAACCCGGCCTCCTTCCACAGCTCGGCGACCCACAGCGACGCCGACGGGTCCTGCTCACTGGGCTTGAGGACGACGGTGTTGCCGGTCGCGATCGCGATGGGGAAGAACCACATCGGGACCATCGCCGGGAAGTTGAACGGGCTGATGATCGCCACCGGGCCGAGCGGCTGGCGGATCGAGTACACGTCGACGTTGGTCGAGGCGTTCTCGGTGAACCCGCCGCGCACCAGCGACGGGACGCCGCAGGCGTACTCCACGACCTCCTGGCCGCGGGAGACCTCACCGAGGGCGTCGTCGAGGACCTTGCCGTGCTCGGCGGTGATGATCGCGGCCAGCTCGGGCTTGCGGTCGTTGAGCAGCTCCCGGAAGCGGAACAGCACGGCGGTGCGCTTGGCCAGCGACGTGTCACGCCAGGCCGGGAACGCCGCGGTCGCGGCGGCCACCGCCGCGTCGACCTCCTCGACCGAGGCGAGGGCGACCTCGCCGGAGACCTCGCCGGTCGCGGAGTCGGTCACCTCTCCGGTGCGGCCGCTGGTGCTCTCGCGGCGGGCGCCGTCGATCCAGTGCGGGATGGAGGTGGGCATGGGGTGCCTCTCTCGGTTCAGGGGGTGGTTCCGTCGGGGAAGTGCTTGGTGACCAGCTCGCGGATGGCGGAG
>NZ_JBFNXQ010000137.1:0-11030 GCF_041018925.1 Geodermatophilus maliterrae | reverse complement strand
GGCCGGCGGGTACCAGGAGCCGCTGGGCGGCGCGGACGGCGGCGGCGTCCACCCCGGGGTCGCACCGGTCGGCTGCTGCGCCGGGTTCGTGTACGGGTGTCCGTCGGTCACGGTCCTGGTCCTCCTCCTGGGCGGCCGTCCGCCACCCCTGCACCCCCGACGGTGCGCCGGGCGTCTGGTGGGGCGCTGGAGAGCGCCTGTGAGGTCCCTGGGCGGGGGTCCCCGGGGCGGGCGCCTCAGCGGGGCAGGCCGGCCAGCACCCGCCCCCGGGCCACCAGCTCGGTGACCACCCACACGGCCGCCACCTCGGCGGCCAGCAGCCCGACGAGCACGAGCAGCTGGGCGGCGCCGGCCGCCAGCGGGCTGCCCCCGCCGAGCAGGACGCCCACGAACGCGCCGGGGAGCGTGACCAGGCCCACGGTCCGGGTCTGGTCCAGCGGCGGCACGAGCGCGGTGGCGGCGGCCGGGCGGGCGACCTCCAGGACGGCGTCGCGGGGGAGCAGGCCCAGCGCCAGGGCCGCCTCGACCTCGCCGCGCCGGGTGGCCAGCTCCTCGCGCAGCCGCCGTCCGGCCAGCGACGTCGCCGTCATCGCCCCGCCGATCAGGATGCCCGCCACCGGGATCACGGCCTCGCCGCGCAGCGGCACCGTCCCGCTGCCCAGCACGAGCGCCACGACCGGCGCGGCGCCGCTGACCACCGCCAGCCCCGCCGTCACCACCCGGCGCGGGGCACCGGGGGAGCGCAGCGGCAGGCCGCTCACCCGCCCGGCCGCGGTCACCGCCGCGACGCCGACCATGAGCAGCACGAACGCCGTCGACAGCCACAGCGAGCGGACGACCAGCAGCAGCACCGCCGAGACCACGCCCAGCTGAACGGTGGCCCGCAGGGCCGCGACGACGACCGGCCGTTCCTGACCCAGGCCGGAGAGCCGGCCCCCGGCCGCGGCCAGCGCGGTGAGCAGCACCAGCACCACGGCGAACCGCGGACCGAGGTCGACGACGGAGGAGCCCACGGGCTCCGATCCTGCCGTGCGCGACCGAACGGTCCCGACACGCCCGGCCACGGTGTGCGACCGGACGGCCGCTGGGTAGGGGGCCGGCCCGGTCGCCCTCCTCCGAGGACGGCCGGACCCCGTGCCCGGCCTGTGCTCCCTGGAGGCTGCTCGTGTCCACCCGCGGTCTGCCCGCCCGCCTGCTCCTCGGCCTCGCCCTCCTCGCCGGGACGGCGGTGGCCGTCGTCGGCGGCCTCGCCCTGCGGCCCGCCGGGCTGCTGGCCGTCGGGCTGGCCTCCGTGGTCACCGCCTGCCTGGCCGCCGGGGTGGCCCGCGAGTCCACCGGGGACGGCGGCCCGGCGCCGCTGGAGGCCGCCTGGCGCACCGGCGCGGTGACCATCGGCGTCCTGCTGTTCCTGTCCGGCACGGCCGCGCTCGGCGGCCCGGCGCTCACCGCACTGGCCGGCGCCCTGCTCGCCGTCGCCGGGCTGGGCGTCTGGCTGGTGCGCGCCGGGCGGTCTGCCGGGGGCCGTCCCGGGACCGCCGCGGCCCCGTTCGCGCCGATGGCGCCGTCGGGGGCACAGCGGCCGGTCGCCGGGGCGCGTCAGGCGGAGGCCGGCGCGACCGTGCTGTCCTTGCCGCCGGTGGCGACGCTGTCGACCGCCGCGCTCGGTCAGGAGTGGCTCGGCACGACCGCGGCCCTGGCCGGTCGGCTGGACCCGGCCGCGCGGCAGGCCGTCGTCCGCCGTCGACAGGAGACCCTCGACGAGCTCGAGCGCCGCGACCCCGAGGGCTTCGCCCGCTGGCTGGCCGAGGGGCCGGTGCCGGGCAGCGACCCGGCCGCCTGGCTGCGCCGGGGGCCGGCCGCGGGCACCGACGCCGCCTGAGCCCCGGCGCCCGGTCACGGTCCGTCCACGCGGACGGTCCATCGGGCACGCGACCCGGGTCGGCGCCCGACCGGCACCCGTCCGCACGGGAGAAGTGGTTGCCCTGGTCCGTCTGCGGGACGGACACTTGCCATCCCGTGGAGGGAGCCGACCATGTCGTGGCACCTCGAGGGCAGCTACGCCGAGACGTGCTCGTGTGAGCTGATGTGCCCGTGCAACCTCTCGTTCGACCACGGCGCCACCTACGACTTCTGCCGGGCGACGCTGGCCTTCGCCATCCGGGAGGGTGAGGTCGAGGGAACGGACGTCCGGGGTCGCCGGGTGGTGACGATCATCGACACGCCGAAGGTCATGACCGACGGCAACTGGCGGCTCGGGATGTTCGTCGACGACCAGGCCACGGACGAGCAGTTCGACGGGCTGGTCAAGGTCTTCAGCGGTCAGCTCGGCGGCCCGATGGCCATGCTGGCGCCCCTCGTGGGCGAGATCGTCGGGGTCGAGCGGGCGGCCATCGAGGTCAGCGACGACGGACTGCGGCACAGCGTGCGCGTCGGGGACGTGATCGAGTTCGAGGTCGAGGACATCGTGCCGTTCGGGAAGGAGGACGGCCGGCCGGTCCGGTTCGACGGCATGTTCCACCCCGTCGGGTCGAACCTGACGATGGCCGAGGCACGACGTTCGCGGATCAACGCGTTCGGCATCCAGTACGAGGGCAGGACCGGGCTCTCCACCACCGAGTTCTCCTGGGCCGCCTGACCCGATGAGCGCCCCGGCGCAGGGACGTCGCACCGGAGCGGGAGGTCTCGCGCCGGCCTTCGCCGCCGTCCGCGTCCGGCTGGGACTGGTCGCCGCGCTGTTCGCCCTCGCCGCCGTCGGCTGGTGGTGGACCGTCCGCCAGATGCAGGGCATGGACCAGGGCCCGTGGACCGGCCTGGGGACGCTCGGCTGGTTCCTCGGGGTCTGGGTCGTGATGATGGCCGCGATGATGTTCCCGTCGGTGGCGCCGACGGTCGCGCTGTACTCCCGCCTGACCAGGCAGCGGTCCCCGCTCTCGCCGCTGCTGTTCGCGGCGGGCTACGTGGTGACGTGGGCCGGCGCGGGGCTGGTCGCCTTCACGCTGGCGGCGAGCGTGGAGCGGATCTCGGGCGGTGTGCTCGCCTGGGACCGCGCGGGCCGGTGGGTCGCCGGCGTCACGCTCCTCGTGGCGGCCGGCTACGAGCTGAGCCCGCTCAAGGACGTCTGCCTGGGCAAGTGCCGCAGTCCGCTCGGCTTCCTGCTCGGCGCCTGGCGGGACGGGCGCTGGGGAGCGCTGCGGATGGGTGCGCAGCACGGCGCCTGGTGCGTCGGCTGCTGCTGGGCGCTGATGGCGTCGCTGTTCGCGCTGGGCGTCATGAGCGTCGCCTGGACGGCGCTCGTCGCCGGGTTGATCGCCCTCGAGAAGACCCTGCCGTGGCGCCGGGTGGCGACCTACGGGACAGCCGTCGTGCTGCTCCTCCTCGGCGTGCTGCTGGTCGCCGCCCCCGACGTCGTCCCGGGCCTCACCGTCCCCGGGTCCGGCCAGGTGGACGAGATGGAGCCGATGGACTCGTAGCGCTCCGCGCGCCGGCGGTCCCGTAGGTCGCCACCCGGCGTGACACCGTCCTCATGACGCTCGGGCAGGCCGCCCGTCCGCCGGCCCCTCGGAGATCGTGGGCCTCGGTGTGGTGGCTCGCCTCCCGGCACCTCTAGCGTGAGTCGTGCGCGCGGCTGTGATCACTGCACTCAGCGGGCCGGGAGCCGTGGCGGTCCAGGAGCGGCCGGAGCCCGTGCCGACGTCGCGCCAGGTGCTCGTCGACGTCGAGTACGCGGGGGTCACCTTCCCCGACGTGCTGCACACCCGCGGTGAGTACCAGCGACGTCCCGACGTGCCGTTCACCCCGGGTTGGGAGGTGGCCGGAGTGGTGCGGGCGGATGCCGCGGGCTTCCGTGCCGGCGACAGGGTGGCGGCCATGCCGACCATCGGGGGCTTCGCCGAGACCGTCGCGGTGGACGCCCGCATGGTGTTCCCGCTGCCCGACAGCGTGCCGTTCGACAGGGCTGCGGCGCTGCCGCTGAACTACCTGACGGTGCACTTCGCGTACACCCGCCGAGCGCAGCTGGAGCGGGGCGAGACCGTCCTGGTGCACGGCGCCGCCGGGGGCATCGGCACTGCCGCCTGTCAGATGGCCGCGGCCTACGGCGCCCGGGTGATCGCCGTCGTCTCCACGACGGAGAAGGGGGAGGTCGCACGGGCCGCCGGGGCGCACGAGATCGTGCCGGTCGACGGCTTCCGCGACGACGTGCGCCGGCTCACCGACGGCCGGGGCGTGGACGTCGTCGTCGACCCGGTCGGTGGCGATCGGTTCACCGACTCGGTGCGGTCGCTGGCGCGGGAGGGCCGGCTGCTCGTCCTCGGCTTCACCGGCCGGGAGATCCCCACCGTCAAGGTGAACCGGCTGCTGCTCACGAACACCTCCGTGATGGGCGTCGCCTCGGCCGAGCTCTGGGTCGACGAACCGGACTACGCCGGCCGGCAGTGGCGCGACCTCGTGCCGCTCGTGCGGTCCGGGGCGATCGACCCACCGATCGGCCCGGTCTTCGCGCTCGACGACGCCGCCGCAGCCATCCGCGAACTGGACGAACGCCGGGCTGCCGGCCGGGTGCTCGTCCGCATGCGCTAGAGGACAGGGCTCCGTCGGTGGCCGCTCGCTCAGCCCCTGCCGTCGGCGCCCCGACCACCGGCCCCGACGCCGCGGAGTCCTCCCCTGTGTCGTCCCCGGACTCGTCCCGGGACCTGTTCCCGTGTCCCACCGGCAGGGCGCACGGGCACGACCCCGCTGACCAGGTCTGACGCGCCGGCGACTCCCGGCCGTGCGCGTTCCTCGGGACGCGGTGCGGTCGGACGTGGAGCGCGGAACGGTGTCCCCCGGACGCCTGTCGTGCTGCCGGTGGAGCCCGGCACCGGGTAGGACTGGCTGCGTGCAGACCACCGAACTGCGCAGGCGCTTCGCCTCCAGCCCGGTCGCACGCCTCTCGACGGTGCGGCCGGATGGCGGGCCGCACGTCGTCCCTATCGTGTTCGCACTCGTCGACGACACGGTGTACTCAGCCATCGACGCCAAGCCGAAGAGATCCCCTCGGCTACAGCGCCTCACGAACGTCCGCGCCGACCCTCGCTGCGCCGTCCTCGTCGACCACTACTCGGACGACTGGCGGCAGCTGTGGTGGGTGCGCGCGGACGGGCGCGGTGAGGTGGTGGACGCGTCCCCCGCGCATCCCGGAATCCAGGCCCTGGTGCAGCGGTTCCCCCAGTACCGGGATGCGCCGCCGTCCGGACCACTTCTCGTGGTCGCGGTCGAGCGGTGGAGCGGCTGGGCCGGCACGGCCTGACGAGAGGTGGGCGCGGTGGACATCGGCATCGGCATCCCGAACAGCGTCCGGGGCACCACGGGCCCGCAGTTGCTGGAGTGGGCCCGGCGGGCGGAGGCCGCGGGCTTCTCGAGCCTCGGGACGATCGGGCGGGTGGCGTACCCGAGCTACGAGGAGCTGACCGTCTTCGCGGCCGCCGGCGCGGTGACCGAGCGCATCCGGTTCCTGTCCAACGTCCTCATCGCGCCGACCCGCAGCACGGCCGAGCTGGCGAAGCAGGCTGCCACGGTGCAGCAGCTGACCGGCGGACGGCTCACCCTCGGCGTCAGCCCCGGCGGGCGGGAGGACGACTACCTCGTGACCGGACGAGACTTCGCGGCCCGCGGACGGCTCTTCGACCAGCAGCTGACCGACCTGCAGCGGGCCTTTGCCGGCGCCCCCCTGGTCGAAGGGAGCGCACCGGTGGTACCCGACGGGACCGGCCCCGTGCCGATCCTGATCGGCGGCAGCAGCGATGCGGCAATCCGACGGACGGTCCAGTTCGGTACCGGGTGGACCGCGGGCGGGGTGCCTCCGCAGATGATCGCACCGTTCGTGGAGCGCGTCCGCGCCGCCTGGCGGGACGCCGGACGCGGAGGATCGCCGCGGATCGTGGCCCTCAACTACTTCGGCCTCGGAGACACCGAGGAGCGGTCGCGGGGCTATCTGCTCGACTACTACGGGTTCCTCGGCCCCGAGACCGCCGAGATGATCGCCGGCAGCGCGCACCGGTCTCCTGAGGCGGTCAGGGACGTCATCCCCGCGTTCGAGGAGGCTGGCGTCGACGAGCTGGTCCTCGACCCCACCGTGGGTGACCCCGCGCAGGTCGACCTGCTCGCGAGGGCCGCGCTGGGCTGATCGCCACCAGCAGCGGTCCCACCGTGTCGCGCTGTCTCCCGAGGCCGCGGAGTCCTCCCCGGCCCTGTCCCTATCCTTGTCCCGGGACTCGTTCCCGTGTCCCGCCGGCGTGGCGCAACTGGCAGCGCACCCGACTTGTAATCGGGCGGTTGGGGGTTCGAGTCCCCCCGTCGGCTCCGAGACGTCGACCAGCGAGCCTGCTGTCAGCGTCCGGTGACCCAGCGTCGTCCCCGCCGAACGGCGTACCCGCTGCTCAGGACGGGTACTGCAGTGCGATGGTCCGCTCCACGGACGACGGGCACCTCGTCGCCGATCGCTACCGGCTGCACGAGCAGCTGGACGCCGGTGTGACGGGCTCCGTCCGGCGCGGCGAGGACGTCGTCCTCGGACGGGACGTGCTCGTCCGGGACGTCACCTTCCCGGTCGAGGTGCCCGGCACCGACCCCGCCGTCCTGCGCGAGCAGACCGGGCGCGCGGCCCGGGCCCTCGCCCAGCTGGACCACCCCGGCGCCGTGCCCGTCCTCGACGTCGTCGACGACGGTGCGGCGACCCACGTCGTCCTCCGGGACGTGCCGGGCACCCGGCTCTCCGAGGTCGTCACACGGGATGGCCCCCTGTCGCCGCAGCGCACGGCCCTCGTCGGCCTCGCCGTGCTCGGCGTCCTCCGCGCGGCCCACGCGCACGGCCTCCTGCACCGCGACGTCACACCCGCCAACGTCCTGCTCAGTGCCCAGGGGGACGCCTCGCCGGGCCGGGTCTTCCTCACCGACTTCGGCATCGCCCAGTCGGTCGGGGACGCCGCCCTGGCCGGGACGGGCCTGGTGATCGGCTCCCCGGGCTACACCGCCCCGGAGCTCGCGCGGGGGGAGCCGCCGGGTCCCGCGTCGGACCTCTGGTCGCTGGGCGCCACGCTCTTCACCACGGTCGAGGGCCGCCCGCCGTACGAGGGCGACGATGCCGCGGGGACGCTGGCGGCGGTCGTGTCGGGCGAGCAGGCGCCGTACCTCCGTGCCGGGCCCCTGCAGCCGGTGCTGGAACGGCTGCTCGACCGCGACCCGGCCCGGCGTCCCACGCCGGAGGAGCTGGAGGTGGCGCTCGGCGAGGCCGCCGCGTCGTGGGCCGGTGCCGGGACCGCGCCGCTCCTCCCACCGCCGGCCGCCGTCGTCCCCGACGTCGTCGTCCGCCCCGCCGTGCTGGACGTCGGGACACCCGGACCGGTCGACCGGCGGGCGGTGCCGCCCGCCGGCGTGCACCGCGCCGCACGCACCCCCACCAGCCACCGCGCCCCCGTGCGCCGGCGCCGCCGGGCCACGTGGCCGCTCCGGGTCGGACTGCTGCTCGCCGGCCTCCTCGCCGTGGTCCTCGCACTCCTCTGGGCCGGCCGGGGACCGTCCACCGACGTCGCCGCGGAGCGGCCCGCGGCGACGGAGGAGGCGCCGGCGACGGAGCCACCGGCGGAGACCGGGACCGCCCCCGTCACCAGCGGGACAACCCTCCTGCCCGCCCTGCCGGCCACCGCCGCGACGCCCGGCGAGCGACTGCGGCTGACCATCCCCGCCCTCGCCGAGGCGGCGGAGCGGACCCCCGACGCCGTGGGACCGCGGGCCGGCGCGGTGCTCGAGGACCTCCGGCGGATCGAGAGCCTCGAGGGGGCCGAGCAGCGGTCGGCGGCGATCGCGGCGGACGCGGCCGTCGCCGAGGCCGTGCTCGCCGGGGAGCTCGACGACGGCGTGGGCCAGCGGGTCCAGCAGGTGCTCGACGACGTCGTCCGGCCCGAGCGGCTGGTGGACCTGGTGGCGATGCTCGACGTGGACCCGCTCGCCGTCGGGCCGGGGGGACCGGAGGTGTTCGAGCAGCTGTTCGCCCTCGACCACCGCGTGCCCGCCGACCAGACGGCCGCCCGTGCCGCCGACGCGCTGCAGGCGGTGACCGCCGGCACCGACCAGGGGCGGCTCTCGGAGGCCTTCGAGCGTGCGGCCGTCCCGACCCTGCTGGAGCTGGCCGACCCGGCGCCCCACCGGGCCCTCGTCGACCTCCTGGCCCGGGCCGAGGAGGACCCTGCCGCCGTCGGTCCCGCCCCGGACGACGTCCTCGCGGCGCTGCGCAGCATGCAGACGCTGCCGGTCTTCGAGCTGGGCAACCAGGCCGCCGTGCTCCTGGAGCTCGTCGAGCGGGACGGTCAGGTGACGCCGGCGTTTCGGGACGCCGCCGTCACCGTCCTCCCCCCGCTGGTGCGGTGACTCAGTCGAAGCTGCCGGACCCGCCGACGCGGTAGGGGAAGCGCTGCTCCACGCGCGCGGCCCGCGACCGCTCGGCACGCTCCTCCCGCAGGCGCGCGGCGGTGCCGGCCGGGTAGCCGGCCTTGGCCACCCGGTGCTCGGTGGTCTCCACCATGAACGCCACCGAGTACATGAGCCCCACGAGCAGACCGCCCAGTGCCGCGGTCAGCCGGTAGGCGACCTCCACCGGCACCACGAGCAGGCACAGCGCCACCAGCGGCGAGAGCTGCACCACCGAGCGGGCCAGGTGCCGGCGCACCCACCCGGTGCGGGTGGTGTCGGAGAGCACCCACCCGGACAGCGCCCGGGGCAGCCGGCCGCCGAAGGCGTAGCGGAGCCACTGCCACGGCGTCGGGCGGGCGGGGGAGGGGGATGCCTCGTGCTTCGTGCGCACACCCCGACGGTAGGCCGCCCCCGCCACCCGGGGGAGGGGTGCGCGAGCCGCGCCGAGGACTGTTGTCCGCACGACGCCTACGGGTGGACACTGCCGGGCGCCGAGAGAGGGAGGGCCCCGTGCAGATCGCCCAGTTGCTGCGTCGCAAGGGCCCGGAGGTCGTCACCGTCGAGCCCGGTGCCAGCGTCCGCGAGGCGCTGTCCCTGCTCGCCGACCACGGCGTCGGCGCGCTCGTCGTCTCCGGCGCCGCGGGCGTCGTCGACGGGATCCTCTCCGAGCGTGACGTCGTCCGCGGGCTGCACGCCTCGGGGCCCGACGTGGTCGACGCGCCGGTGTCGGCGCTGATGACCGCCGAGGTCCGCACCTGCGTCCCCACGGCCTCGGTGCACGACCTGGCGCGGCTGATGACCGAGCACCGGGTCCGTCACGTGCCCGTCGTGGAGGACGGCCGACTGCTCGGCATCGTCTCGATCGGCGACGTCGTCAAGGCCCGCCTCGACGAGCTCGAGGACGAGCGCGCCCACCTGGTCGACTACATCCAGACCGGCTGAGCACCCCCTCGCCCCCCACCGCTGGCACGCCCGCGGCGGGACCCCGGACGGGGGCCGGGCGTACGGTCCGTCCGTGGACGAGCGGCGGCTGGGGACGGCGGCGGGGCTGTCCGCCTACGGCCTGTGGGGCGTCTTCCCGCTCTACTTCCCGCTGCTCGAGCCGGCCGGCGGGCTGGAGATCGTCGCCCACCGCGTCGTCTGGTCCCTGCTCTTCGTCGCCCTGCTCATCACCGTGCTGCGCCGCTGGTCGCTGGTGCGGGCCGCGGTCACCGACGTCCGGACCATGCTCGTGCTCGCCGGGGCGTCGGTGCTCATCGCGGCCAACTGGCTGGTCTTCGTCTACGGCGTGAACTCCGGCCACGTCGTCGAGACCTCGCTCGGCTACTTCATCAACCCGCTGGTCAGCGTCCTGCTCGGCGTCGTCGTCTTCGCCGAGCGGCTGCGTCCCCTGCAGTGGGCGGCGGTGGGGCTGGCGGCGGTCGCCGTCGGAGTCCTCACCGTCGACTACGGCCGGCCGCCGTGGATCGCCCTGACGCTGGCGGCCACCTTCGGCAGCTACGGCCTGCTCAAGAAGCTGGTCCGCGTCGAGGCGGCCCCCGGCCTGTTCGTGGAGACGGCGGTGACGGTGGTGCCCGCGCTCGCCGTCCTCGGCGTGCTGCACGCCTCCGGTCAGGGGACTGCGGGCACCGCCGGCACCGGGCACCTGCTGCTGCTCCTGAGCTCCGGGATCGCCACGGCGGTGCCGCTGCTGCTGTTCGCCGCGGCCGCCCGGCGCATCCCGCTGTCCACGGTGGGCCTGCTGCAGTACCTCACGCCGCTCATGCAGCTGGCCATCGGCGTCTTCGTCCTCTCCGAGCCGATGCCCCCGGCACGGCTGGCCGGCTTCGCCATCGTGTGGGCCGCACTGGTCGTCTTCACCGTCGACAGCCTGCGTTCGGCCCGCGCGGCCGGGCGCCGCGCGGCGGCCGAGCGGGTGCCCGCCGCGGCCTGAGCGGGCGCGGCGGTCACGGATCGGACGACCCGTGCACGGCGCACTGCCGAGTGTCGGTACCCGGGCCTACCGTCGTCGGTGACGGCTTCCCCCCGATCGAACGGACGTCCCCACCATGAGCCCCGACCCCACCCCCGCGGTCTCCCCGCCGGAGGGCACGGCGTCGAGCGAGGCCCCTGCGCAGCCCGCGGGCCTGACCCGGCGCGAGCACGAGATGCTGGCCTTCGAACGGCAGTGGTGGCGCCACGCCGGCGCGAAGGAGACGGCCATCCGCGAGCAGTTCGGCGTCCCCCCGACGCGGTACTACCAGGTGCTGAACGCCCTGGTCGACCGGCCTGCCGCCCTGGCGGCCGACCCCCTCCTGGTGCGCCGGTTGCGCCGGCTGCGGACCGCGCGGCGGCAGCGGCGTTCGCCTCACATCCTGGGCAAGGGCTCCTCTGCCCTCTAGATTTGGTCACCGTGGGCAGGCATGCGGCGTCAGGTGGTGACCAACCGGACCGGCCGGCCGCCCCGGCGGCCGGTGGCCGGCGCCGTACCGACGCCCCGCCGTCCGCGCCTCCGCAGACCCCGCCCGGTCCCGCGCCGGTGCCGCCCGACCTGAGCGACCACGCCACCACCCCCGGCCGCAGCCGCGCCGACCGCCGGCGCGACG
>NZ_JBFNXQ010000136.1:0-11361 GCF_041018925.1 Geodermatophilus maliterrae | reverse complement strand
ACCGACCGGCGAGGTCTCGTCGTGGGGAGGCACCAGGGAGCCCCTCCTCGTGGTGGTAGGTGGGCGGGACGGGGTCCCGCCCAGCGTGGCGTTCTCGGCTGTGTGGACCCGGGAGGACGCGCGCGGGCGCCGTCCCCCGGGACGTGTGTGACGGACGGGCCGGCGGTGCCCGCCGGCCGGCTACCGCTGCTCGGTGCCGGCGCGGCGCCGGGCCCGGCGCGGCTGGCGACCGGGGGCCGGCTCGGTCCCCAGGACGTACGAGGAGTCCAGGTGGTTCCAGCCGCACGCCCGGCACACCTCGACGGTGTAGACGGAGAACTCCTCCTGCGCGGCGTCCATCCGGGCGAGCTCCGTCTCGGTCTTCGCCTGCCCGGACACGTGCCCGAGCGACTCGCCGTAGACGTAGTTCACCAGCGCGAGGCGCTCGCGACGGCACACCGGACAGGGGACGTCGGTGAGCCGGCCGTGGTACCTCGCGGCGCGGGTGAGGTACGGGCTGGCGTCGCAGACCTCGAAGAGCCCGGTGCGCCCGGACTGCACGTCCGCGAGGACGGCTCGCCGCTGCAGCGAGTAGTCGACGACGGAGCGACGTCCGGGCACGGCCGCCAATGTACGCAGGTGCGCCACCCCGCAGGCCGGCTGAGCACCACCGGCGGGGGTCATCCGATCGGGCTCGGCCGACCTCGGGTTGCGGCCCCGATCACCTGACGATGTATCGTCCCGATACATCGACCGACAGGGACCGGTGGGGGGCGGAGTGCTCGAGTTCGCCATCCTCGGCCTGCTGCAGCAGGCCCCCATGCACGGCTACGAGCTGCGCAAGCAGCTCGCCGAGGTGCTCGGGGGGCTGCGCAGCATCTCCTACGGCTCGCTGTACCCCGCGCTCAAGCGGTTGCACGCCGCCGGGCTGGTCACCACCGACGAGCCCGACCGACGCGCGCCGCTGCCGGCCGACGCACCGCCGCTCACCGGCCGGCGCGGGAAGGTGGTCTACACGATCACCGCGGAGGGCAAGGAGCGCTTCGCCGAGCTGGTCAGCCAGGCCGGCCCCGAGGCGTACGACGACGGCAGGCTGTTCGGCGTCCACCTGGCCTTCTTCCGGCACACCGCCGCCGACGTGCGGCTGCGCATCCTCGAGGGGCGCCGTCGCACGGTCGAGCAGCAGCGGGAGGGTCTGCGGTCCTCGTTGGCGAGGACCCGGGAACGGCTCGACCGCTACACGCTGGAACTGCAGCGCCACGGCCTCGACTCGGTCGACCGGGAGGTGCGCTGGCTGTCGGAGCTCATCGACAGCGAGCGGCGCGACCCGGGCCCGGGTCAGCCCGCGGAGCCGCAGCGCGACGCGGACTGACCGAGCACGCTGCCGGGCGCACTGCCCGCAGTGCACCACCGGCTGCCCGCCCCGCCGGCAGCCACCGCCAGGACCGAACGGTCCCGAGGACGAGGACCACCCGGTCCAGGGAGAAGGGAAGACCATGGGAGCTGTCAAGGTCGCCATCGTCGGCGTCGGCAACTGCGCCGCGTCGCTGGTGCAGGGCGTGCACTACTACCGGGACGCCGACGAGACCGCCTCGGTGCCGGGCCTGATGCACGTGCGCTTCGGCGAGTACCACGTCTCCGACGTGCAGTTCGTCGCCGCGTTCGACGTCGACGCCAAGAAGGTCGGCCGCGACCTCTCCGAGGCCATCGTCGCCAGCGAGAACAACACGATCAAGATCTGCGACGTCCCGCCGCTGGGCGTGCCGGTGCAGCGCGGCACCACCCTCGACGGCCTGGGCCGCTACTACCGGGAGACGATCGAGGAGTCCGACGAGCAGCCGGTCGACGTCGTCGCCGCCCTGCGCGAGTCCGGTGCCGACGTCCTCGTCTGCTACCTGCCGGTCGGCTCGCAGGAGGCCGCCGAGTTCTACGCGCAGGCCGCCCTCGACGCCGGCGTCGCGTTCGTCAACGCCCTGCCGGTCTTCATCGCCGGGACGAAGGAGTGGGCCGACAAGTTCACCGCGGCCGGCGTCCCGATCGTCGGCGACGACATCAAGAGCCAGGTCGGGGCCACCATCACCCACCGGGTGCTGGCCAAGCTGTTCGAGGACCGCGGCGTGCAGCTCGACCGCACGATGCAGCTCAACGTCGGCGGCAACATGGACTTCAAGAACATGCTCGAGCGCGAGCGGCTGGAGTCCAAGAAGATCTCCAAGACCCAGGCGGTCACCAGCCAGGTCGGGCGCGACATGGGCCAGGGCAACGTGCACATCGGCCCGTCGGACCACGTGCCGTGGCTGTCGGACCGCAAGTGGGCCTACGTGCGCCTCGAGGGCCGCGCGTTCGGCGACGTCCCGCTCAACCTGGAGTACAAGCTCGAGGTCTGGGACTCCCCGAACTCGGCCGGCATCATCATCGACGCCGTCCGGGCGGCCAAGATCGCCAAGGACCGGGGCATCGGCGGCCCGCTGCTGTCGGCGTCGTCGTACTTCATGAAGTCCCCGCCGGAGCAGTACCGCGACAGCGAGGCCCGCGACAAGGTCGAGGCCTTCATCCGCGGCGAGGTCGAGCGGTAAGGACCTCCCTGCCCCCCACCCCTCGCAGGCTCGGGGCGGGACCCTGCAGGCAGGCCGTTCCAGCACGTCACCAGGACCCCACCCCTCGCAGGCCCGGGGCGGGACCCTGCAGGCAGGCCGTTCCAGCACGTCACCAGGACCCCACCCCTCGCAGGCCCGGGGCGGGACCCTGCAGGCAGGCCGTTCCAGCACGTCACCAGGACCCCACCCCTCGCAGGCTCGGGGCGGGACCCTGCAGGCAGGCCGTTCCAGCACGTCACGGGGCCCGCTCCCCGCACGGGGAGCGGGCCCCGTGGCATCCCGGGCCGCCGGATCCGCGGGTCAGCGCGCGTGGGACGTCGGAGCCCCACCCTCGCTGAATACGCTGACGCCATGCCGCGCCGCCTGCTCGCGATCGCGCTCGTCCTGCTGGCGGTCCTGCTCACCGGCTGTTCCGACGACTCGCCCGACCGGCAGCCCGGGGACCCGGTCACCGCCGAGGAGGCCGAGGTGCTCGCCGGGCTGCTGGCCGGCAACGCGGAGGAGGGCGGGGCCGACGTCGTCGTGACGGCACCCTTCGGCGAGGGCGGGCTGCTCACCCTGACCGGGGAGGTCGACCTCGCCGGGGCCGCCGGCCGCGCCCGCTCGGTGACCTCCTACGGTGACGAGCGGCCCGACGACGTCCGCACCGCGTTCTTCACCCCGGAGCAGATCTGGTTCGGCGACCTGCCGGGGCTGCCGGAGGCGCTCGCCGCCGCCGGGCTGCCCGACGTCCCCTTCGTGCGCCGGCCGGTGGCGACGGGGACCGAGGCGGTGCCCCTGACCGACGTGCTCGTGCGGCTGGTGCTCAACCTGGGCGCGGCCGAGCCCGACGAGGCCGGCTCCTTCACCGGCGGCGGCACCACGTGGGAGGGGCAGCGCTCGATCGACGGGCGACTGGCCTCGGTGTACGCCTCCGAGGCGGGCTGGTCGGTGGCCGTGGACGACAGCAGCGGCGTGCTGCTGCAGTACGTGACGCGGCTGCCGGGCCAGGACGCCGACGTGACCGTGACGCTGGCCGACCACGGGCCGCGGACGATCGCGCTGCCGGAGGAGGCACAGACGGTGGACGCGGTGGCTCACCCGGCGGTGGCGGCGGCGGTCGGCGTGTGAGCGGAGAACCCCGTCCTGCACGGCTCGCACGCTCGCGGCGGGACCCTGAAGGGGGCCACAGGGGCGGCTCGGCCGGCCCCGGACGTGGGTGGAGGGGGCGGCCTCTTCCCCAGACCGCCCCCTCCGGCGCCTTTCTTACCAGACCCGGGCCGGACGCGCCTCCCCTGAGGGCGCATCGTGTCGCGTCAGTTGGCCGAGGGGTCGGCCGGCGCCGTCGACAGCACCGCCAGGCGCCCGCGCTGCCGGCCCAGGACCGCGCGCCACAGCGCGGAGCCGGCCAGGTCGCTGAGCACGTCGCCGGGTGTGCCGGGCACGCAGGCCCACGCGCCCTCGGCCATCTCCCCGGCCAGCTGCCCGGGTGACCAGCCGGCGTAGCCGGCGAACACGCGCAGGCCGGCCAGGCCGCCGTCGAGCGCGCCCGGATCGGCGTCGAGGTCGACGAGGTAGACGTCGCCGGCCACCTGGCGCAGGCCGGTGTCCTCCGCGCCGGTCGCGCCCGGCCGGCTCGCCAGGCACAGCGCGGTGTCGGTCTCGCACGGGCCGCCGACGTGGAAGACGCCGGGCTCGACGGCGAGGTCGCACCAGCCGGGCAGCACGTCGCGGATCTCGACCTGGCTGGGCCGGCCGAGCACGACGCCCAGCGTGCCGCTGTCGTTGTGGTCGAGCACGTAGACGACGCTGCCGGCGAAGTTCGGGTCGGTCAGCGCGGGCATCGCGACCAGCAGGGACCCGGGACCCACGTCGGCGAGCGAGCCGGTGGACAGCGACGGGAGCGCCGTACGGCGTCGGCCCGTGCCCGGCCGGCTGGGCCGACCGGACTCCGGGTCAGGTGACGAGGGCACCGTGGACATCCATCCCAGTGTGCAACAACCGCGGGCGCAGGGGGCGGCCGGAGCGCGTCCTAAGGTGAACCGGTGCGGCGGGCCGACACGACGGTGCGCCACCTCCTCCTCCGCGGCGACTTCCGCCGGCTGCTGGTCACGCGGCTGTCCGCCCAGTTCGGCGACGGGGTGTTCCAGGCCTCGCTGGCCGGCACGGTGCTGTTCAACCCGCAGCGCGCCGCCGAGCCGATCGACGTCGCCGCCGGGTTCGCCGTCCTGCTGCTGCCGTACTCGGTCGTGGGGCCCTTCGCCGGCGTGTGGCTGGACCGGTGGAGCCGCCGGCAGGTGCTGCTGTGGGCCAACGTGCTGCGCGCCGGGCTGGTCGCCGTCGTCGCGGCCCTCGTGCTCGGCGGGGCGGCCGGGCTGCCCCTGTACGCCACCGGGCTGGTGGTCTTCTCGGTCACCCGGTTCGTCCTGTCGGCGCTGTCGGCCGGGCTGCCGCACACCGCCGACGAGCCCTCGCTGGTGTCGGCCAACGCCGTGTCGACGACGTCCGGTGCGGTGGCCACGGTGGCCGGCGCCGGCGTGGCGGTCGGGCTGTCGCGGCTGGGGGTCACCGGCGACGCCGTCTACGCCGCCGTGGCGCTGTCCGCGGCGCTGCCGTACCTGCTGAGCGCGGCCGTCGTCGCCGGGTTCTCCCCGGGGCACCTGGGGCCCGACGCGGACGCCGGCCCCGGCCGGCTGACCGCCCGCGACGTGGCGCGCGGCATGGTCACCGGCGTCCGGCACGCCCGGGCCCGGCCGCCGGTGGCCGCGGCGCTGCTGGTCATCGGCGCGCACCGGCTCTGCTACGGCGTGCTGACGCTGATGACGCTGCTCCTCCACCGGAACCGCTTCCCCGATGCGGGCGGGCTGCTGCCGGGCGGGCTTGTCGGGCTGGGCCAGACGGTCGCCGCCGGGGCGGTGGGCACGCTGCTGGCGGCCGCGGTCACGCCCGCGGCGGTCCGCCGGCTGGGCCGGCGCCGGTGGACGACGGGGCTGCTGGCCGGTGGCGGCGCGCTGCAGCTCGCGCTGGGCCTGCCGTTCACGCCCGCGTCGACCGTGGCCGCCGGGCTGGTGCTCGGGTTCGTGGCGCAGGGCGTGAAGATCTGCGTCGACACCACGCTGCAGGAGTCGGTCGACGACGACGTGCGCGGCCGGGTGTTCTCCGTCTACGACACCCTGGTCAACGTCGCCTACGTGACGGCGCTGCTCGTCGCCGCTGTGCTGCTCCCGGGCGACGGGGCGTCGGTGCCCGCCCTGCTCGCCGTCGCAGCCGGGTACGGCCTCACCGCGGCCGGGTACGCCCGCGCGACGCGGGCCCACCAGGCCTAGAGCGCCGGCTCGCAGGCCCCCCGGCCCAGCTCGGCCAGCCCGGCCCGGTCCCCGCTGCCGAGCTCCCGCTGGCCGTCGTTCTCCGGGTGCATGAGCTGGGTGGGGTCGTCGACGTGGTCGAGGCCGACGACGTGGGCGAGCTCGTGCACGAGCACCGCCCGGACGTCGGCCCGGCCGTCGGGCGAGCGGGCGGCGGCCGCGGCCCACGCGGCGTCGACGGTGACCGCTCCGGTGACGTAGACCCACGGCCCGCCGGCCGAGACGGCGTCGCTGCCGCCGAGCCCGGCGACCGTCCCGGCCAGCCCGGGCGCCTCGGCCGGCGTCGCCCAGGTGAGCAGGACCGGGGCCCACCGGTCGCCGTACCGGTCGGGCTGGTGCGACGGGCGGCTCTCGGAGAACGCCTCGTCGGTCGGGCCGTCGTGGACGAACCGCAGGCCCGTGGCGGCGGCGACCTCGGCCACGGCGTCGGCGACCAGGCGGTCGGCGCCCGGTGGTGCGCCGTCGGGCCGCACCACGTAGTGCACCGGCCGGCACGGGTCGTAGGCGACGGGAGTGACGCCGTCGTCCTGGTACTGGAGGAAGTCCCACGTCCCGGTCGCGGGCGCCTCCACCGGCAGCCCGAGCGGGGCGTCCGCGGCCTCGAAGCCGGGCGTCGGGCGTTCCGTCGCCGGGCCGGAGGCGCCGGCCCGGGGGTCGGGGCCGGCCGTCCCGGGCCACGGGACCTCCCCGGCCAGGACGGCGGCGCCGAGGCTGACGACGAGGACGAGCGCGACGGCCAGCACGCCCCGGGCCGCGGAGGGCGCGCGGTGCCGGGAGCCGGGCCGCCCGGCCGGCCACGGGAGCGGCCCGCCGTGCCACTCCTGGACTCGCCCGTCCATCCCCGTCCCCCGCCGTCGGTCCGGCCGTCCGTCCTACCGGCGGGCCGGCCGGCGGGGGAGGGGCCGGGCGGGCGGTGCCACCCGTGCGGGGGAGGGCGGCGCGGGGGAGCGGGGCCGTCAGGTGCGGGACGCCCACCAGACGCGCAGCTCGGCCTCGGCCTCGTCGCGGTCGAGCGGGCCGCGCTCGAGGCGGAGGTCCTTGAGGTGCCTCCAGGCCTCGCCGACCTCCCGGCCCGGCGGGATGCCGAGGATCTCCATGATCGCGTTGCCGTCGAGGTCGGGCCGCACCCGGGCGAGGTCCTCGGCCGCCGACAGCTCGGCGATCCGGCGCTCCAGCGAGTCGTAGGTGGCCGACAGCGCGGCCGCCCGCCGCTTGTTGCGGGTCGTGCAATCCGAGCGCACCAGCTTGTGCAGGCGGGGCAGGAGGTCGCCGGCGTCGGTGACGTACCGGCGGACGGCGGAGTCGGTCCACTCGCCCGTGCCGTAGCCGTGGAACCGCAGGTGCAGGAAGGTCAGCCGGGCGACGTCCTCGGTGATCTCCCTGGAGTAGCGCAGGGCCTGCAGCCGCCTGCGCACCAGCTTGGCCCCGACGACCTCGTGGTGGTGGAAGGAGACCCGGCCGCGCGGCTCGTGGCGGCGGGTGGCCGGCTTGCCGACGTCGTGCAGCAGCGCCGCCAGCCGCAGCACCAGGTCCGGCGACTCCGCGTCCGGATCGGCCTCCTCCAGCGCGATGGCCCGGTCCAGCACGGTCAGCGAGTGGCCGTAGACGTCCTTGTGCTGGTGGTGCTCGTCGATCTCCATGCGCAGGGCCGGCAGCTCCGGCAGGACGACGTCGGCCAGGCCGGTGTCGACGAACAGCTCCAGGGCCGCCCGCGGCGCGTCCTGCAGCAGCGTCTTCGACAGCTCCACCTGGACCCGCTCGGGCGTGATCCGCGCCAGCTCGGCGGACATGGCGGTCATCGCCTCGACCACCTCCTCGACGGGGGTGAGGCCGAGCTGGGCGACGAAGCGGACCGCGCGCAGCATCCGCAGCGGGTCGTCGGCGAAGGAGTCCGCCGCCGTCCCCGGGGTGCGCAGCCGGCGGGCCAGCAGGTCGCCCAGGCCCCCGAAGGGGTCGGTCACCGTGCGGTCGGGTCCCAGGGAGACCGCCATGGCGTTGACCGTGAAGTCGCGCCGCGCGAGGTCGTCGGTCAGCGACGCCCCCCAGGCCACCTCGGGATCGCGCGAGATCCGGTCGTAGCGGTCGGCGCGGAAGGTGGTGATCTCCAGGCGGGTGCCGCGGACCTCGGCGCCGACGGTCCCGAAGGCGATGCCGGTGTTCCACGTGGAACTGGCCCAGCCGCGCAGCAGGTCCAGCACCTGCTCGGGACGGGCGTCGGTGGTGACGTCGAGGTCGCCGGGCGGCCGGGGCGCGTCACCGCCCGCGGCGAGCAGCGCGTCGCGCACCGAGCCACCGACCAGGTGCGCCTCGAAGCCGGCCGCGGCGAACCGCTCACCCAGCTCGACCAGCACCGGGGAGACGTCGACGAGCTCGCGCACGGTCGACTGGACCGCCGGGGGGACGGGCCCGGCGGCCGGGCGACGCGGAGGGACGGCAGACACGACGCGCCAGGGTAGTGCCGGGCCGCGCGCTACCCTCCTGGCATGGCTGGGACGGGCGGACGAGCGCGCCCCGGGCGCCGTCTGCGCCGCGTCGACGAGACCTCCGCCGGCGGCCTGGTGGTCGCCGACGACGGCGTCACCGGCCCCCGTGCCGCGCTGATCGGCCGCACCGACCGGCGCGGGCGGCTGCTGTGGTCGCTGCCCAAGGGCCACATCGAGGAGGGCGAGACCCCCGAGGACACCGCCGTCCGGGAGGTCGCCGAGGAGACCGGGATCATCGGCGAGGTGCTCGCCCCGCTCGGGATCATCGACTTCTGGTTCGTCGCCGAGGGCCGCCGGGTGCACAAGACGGTGCACCACTTCCTGCTGCGAGCCGTCGGCGGCGCGCTCTCCGACGCCGACGTCGAGGTCACCGAGGTGGCCTGGGTGCCCCTCGACGAGCTGAGCGGCCGCCTGGCCTACGCCGACGAGCGGGCGCTGGTCGAGCGCGCGCCCGCGCTGCTCGCCGACAGTGCGTGACCCGGCGCGCGAGGTCCCTCCCAGGCATCCCACCTCCCGGTCCGGGGCCGGCCGGCGCGGGGGCGCCGTGACCCGCCCCGGCCGGCCGTCGCGCACCCGGTGGCCGAGGGTCCTGACGGCGGCGCTGCTGGCCGTCCCGCTGCTCGCCGTCCCGCCCGTGGCCACCGCCCCGCCCGCCGCGGCCGCGCCGCCCCCCACCGCCCAGGCCCCGGCGGCCGACGACGACCGGCCGGTCACCGTCGAGGTCACCCGCCTCGAGCCGCGCACCGTCACCCCCGGCGGCACGGTCACCGTCGAGGGCACGCTCACCAACACCGGCACCGGGACGCTGACCGACCTGACGGCGCGGCTGCAGCGCGGTGAGGTCGTCACCACCCGCGCCGACCTGCTGGCCGCCGACCCCGAACCGGCGACCGTCGCCACGACCGCCTTCGCGCCGCTCGCCGCCCGGCTCGACGCCGCCGAGGAGGTCCCCTTCACCTTCACGGCGACCACCGCCGACCTCGGCCTGGACCGCGACGGCGTCTACCCGGTCCTGCTCAACGTCAACGCCACCGGCCCCGACGGCCAGCCGAGCCGGGTCGGCGAGGTGAGCACCTCGGTGGTGCAGCAGACCGCGCCACCGGCGACGGCGACGGCGGTCGCCTGGCTGTGGCCGCTGGTGGAGCGCACCCACCGGGACGCCTCGGGGAGGTTCGTCGACGACGCCCTGGCCGACCAGGTGTCCGACGGTGGCCGGCTCGACCGCGCGCTGGCGGTCGTCGAGCGGGTCCCCGAGGTCGTCGCGCCGGGCGCGACCGAGCCCTCCCCGGTGGCGCCGGTCACCCTGGCGGTCGACCCGGTCCTGGTCGAGGAGCTCGCCCTCATGGCCGAGGGCCCCTACGACGTCGCCGGCGATGAGGACGCCGGTACGGGCACCGACGCCGCCGCGGCGTGGCTGGGCCGGCTGCGGGCCGTGGCCGCCGACCACGCCGTCGTCGCCCTGCCCTACGGCGACGTCGACGCCGACGCGCTGCAGGCCCTCGAGCTGTCCGCCGCGCTGACCCGCAGCCTGCCCGGCGCCGCGAGCGGGAACGGCACCGACGGCGGCACCGCGAACGGCGGGGACGCCGCGCCCGTCGTCACCGCCGACTCCCCGGGACCGCGCGGCGTCGCGCTGGTCGCCGAGGAGCTCGGTGTGGAGCCCCGGACCGACGTCGCGTGGGCGGCGGGTGGCGCGCTGCGGCCCGACACCCTCGCCACGCTGCAGGACGGCGGCATCGAGCAGGTGGTGCTCGCCTCCGGCGGCCTGAGCGGCGGCGACGCCGTCCGCGGACTCACCGGCGCCGCGGCCGCGCGCACCACCGCGGCCGGGGACGGCGGCCCGGTGACGGCGCTGGTCGCCGACAGCGGCCTGTCCGGCCTCGTCGACGCCGGCGCGACCAGCGGCGGCGTGCGGCTGGCCGAGCAGCGCTACCTCGCCGAGCTGGTCCTGCTGTCCCAGCAGTCGGTCGCCGACCCCGCCGGCCAGACCGTCCTCGTCGCCCCGCCGCGGGACGTCGACCCCGACCCCGACGGCGTCGCCGCGATGATCGCCGACACCGCCCTGCCGGGACTGCGCCCGGCCTCGCTGGCCGACCTCGCCGCCGGGCCGGTCGCCGACGCCGGCACGCCGCTCGAGGCGGCCGAACCCGTGCTCCTGGACGCCGCCGGCCTGGCCGACGTCACCTCGGCGGCCGGCCTGCGCGACGACCTCGCCGGCGCCGTCGTCGACGACCCCGCCGCGGCCCTGGCCCCCACCGACGGCGCCCTGGCGCGCACGACCGCCGTCGCCTGGCGCGACGACCCGGAGGGCTTCCGGGCCGCCGCGGCCGACCTGCGGCAGACCCTGGTCGGGCTGCGCCAGCAGGTGACGCTGCTCGCCCCGGCCGAGGGCAGCTACAGCCTGGCCTCCAGCGACGCGCCGCTCGTGCTCACCGTGCAGAACGACCTGCCGTTCGCCGTCCGGGTGCTGGTGGACGTGCGCACCCGCGACAACGTGGGACTGACCATCGGGCAGGTCGGCGCGCAGGAGGTCGCCTCGGAGCAGCGCACGACGCTGACGGTGCCCACCGAGGTGCGCCAGTCGGGGCGCTTCGCCGTCTCGATCGGCCTGACCACGCCGGGTGGCGGCCGGCTTGGTGACCCCGTGGCCATCCAGGTCCGCAGCACCGCCTACGGGACGATCTCGCTGTCGATCACGATCGGCGCCGCCGTCCTGCTCGGGCTGCTCTTCCTGCGCCGCGGGGTCCTGTTCGTCCTCCGCCGCCGCCGCGGGGCGGTCGAGGAGGACCTGCCCGCGGATGCCTGGCCGCCGAGCCGGAGCCCGGTGTGACCGGCGGCCCGCGCAGCGAGGAGGAGCTGACGGCCCGCGACGCCCCCTCCGACGCCCCCTCCGACGTCCCCGGTACCGCCGACGACCGCGCCGGCGGTCCCCCGGACGACCCCGACGGCGGCCGGCCC
>NZ_JBFNXQ010000135.1:0-11532 GCF_041018925.1 Geodermatophilus maliterrae | reverse complement strand
CGCGGGCGCCCACCAGGACCCCGACCGAGGGCGCGGTCGCCGCGGCCAGGGAGGCCGCGCCGAACGCCCCCAGCCCCACCTGGAGGACGCGGGCGGAGCCGTACCGGTCTCCCAGCCGCGCCCCGGGCATCAGCAGCGCGCCGAAGAGCACGGCGTAGACGGTCACGACCGGCGTCGCCGCCGCTGCCGGGGCGCCCAGGTCGGCCAGCATCGTGGGCAGCGCGGCGATGACGAGCGTGGTGCCGAGGACGTCGACGAACTGCACCGCGCACAGGGTCGGCACCGCACCGCGAGGGGTCGGGGTGGCTGTGCCCGCCGGAGAGGTCGCCTCGGTCACGGAGCGGGGGCTACCCGTCTTCTTCATCGATGAAGCACGCACGATGTGCGCGTGCCCTCCGACCGTGCCCGCCCGGTGACGCTGCAGGCCGTCGCCCACGAGCTCGGCGTGTCGGCCAAGACCGTGTCCAACGCGTTCTCCCGGCCCGACCAGCTCTCCGCGTCACTGCGGGAGCAGGTGCTGGCCACCGCCCGCCGGCTCGGCTACCCGGGCCCCAACCCGCTGGCGGCGGGGCTGCGCCGCGGCCGGGTGGGGGCGATCGGCGTCGCCTACGACAACGGGCTGTCCTACGCGTTCGACGACCCCGTGGCCGTGGAGTTCCTCGCCGGGGCCAGCGCCGTGGCCGAGCCGGCCGGCGCCGGACTCCTGCTGGTGCCGGGCTCGACCGATCCGCGCCGTCGCCTCGCCGCGCTGAGCAGCGCCGTCGTCGACGGGCTCGTCATCTCCTCGTTGTCCGACGACGACCCGCTGCTCGCCGCGGCGATCGCGCGCGGCCTGCCCCTGGTGGTCGTCGACCAGCCCCGGCCGGACCGCCTCGCCGCCCTCGGCGCGCCGGGGACGCCGTGGGTGGGCGTGGACGACCGCGCGGCCGCGGCGGCCGTGGCCGGGCACCTGCTCGACCTGGGGCACCGCCGGCTCGCCGTCGTCTCCTTCGGGATGCACCACGACCCCATCGCCCCCGGCCTGGTGGACGAACAGGCACAGGCGGCGGCGACGTACGCGGTCACCCGCGACCGCATGGCCGGCTACCGGGACGCGGGCGTCCGCGCCGGGCTGGACTGGGCCGGCGTGCCGGTGTTCCACGGCGGGGACAGCACGCCCGAGGTCGGTGCGGCGGGTGCTGCCGCCGTGCTCGCCACGGACCCCACCCCGACGGCGCTGCTGTGCCTCAGCGACCGGCTCGCCGAGGGGGCGCTGCGCGCGGCGGCGGACCTCGGGCTCCGGGTGCCCGAGGATCTGTCCGTCGCCGGCTTCGACGACGCCACCCCCGCCGCCGGGCTCGGCCTCACCACCGTGCGCCAGCCCACCCGGCTCAAGGGGAGGACGGCCGCGCGGGACCTGCTCGACCGGCTCGCCGGCCGGCCGGTCCCGGGACCGCGGGTCCTGCCCACCGAGCTGGTCGTCCGGACCTCGACCGGCCCGGCGCCGGTGTCCTAGCTGTTCGACGGACCTAGCGCCCCCGCCAGACGGGCGGGCGGCGCTCGGCGAACGCCGTCGCGCCCTCGCGGGCGTCCTCGGAGGAGAACACCGGCTCGATCAGCGCCTGCTGCCGCGCCCAGCCCTCCTCGGCGGTCCAGTCGGCGGTCTTCCGGGCGATCTCCTTGGTGGCCGCGACCGCCAGGGGCCCGTTGGCGGCGATCACCTCGGCCAGCCCGACGGCGGCATCGAGGGCGCCGCCCTCGTCGACGACCCGGTTGACCAGGCCGACGGCGGCGGCCCGCTCGGCGTCCACCGGCTGACCGGTCAGCAGCATCTCCATCGCCACCGCGTGGGGCACCCGGCGCGGGAGGAACAGCGCGGCGCCGGCCGCGGCCACCAGCGAGCGGCTCACCTCCGGCACCCCGAAGCGGGCCGAGCGGCCGGCGACGACGAGGTCGCAGGCCAGCACCAGCTCGAACCCGCCGGCCAGCGCCCAGCCCTCGACGGCGGCGACCAGCGGCTTGCGCGGCGGGGTCTGGGTGATCCCGCACAACCCCCGCCCCTCGATCGACGGGCGCTCGCCGCGCAGGAACGCCTTGAGGTCCATGCCGGCGGAGAAGGTGCCGCCCGCCCCGGTGAGCACGCCGGCGCGCAGCTCGTCGGAGGCGTCGAGCTCGTCGACGGCCGCGGCGACCCCCCGGGCCACGGTGGCGTCGAGGGCGTTCTTGGCCTGTGGCCGGTTGATCGTGACCACCTGGACGGCGCCCCGCCGCTCCACCAGCACGCTGTCGTCGGACACGGGTGCCCTCCTCACTCCTCCGCCGCGGCACCCTGCCGCGGCGCGTCGATGCGCCCCCTCAGCGGGGGTGCGACCACTCCGCCAGCACGACGTGCGCGTCCGCCGGACCGGGCGGCACCGGCGCGGGCGGGCCGGCCGGCGTCCGGGAGAACCGCGGGGCGGGCGCGGCCTGCAGCACGCCGTCGACCTCGACGAGCGTGCCGCGGGCGGCCAGGTGCGGGTGCGCGGCGGCCTCCGCCGGCTCGAGCACCGGGGTGACGCAGGCGTCGGTGCCGTCGAACACCGCCTCCCAGTGCTCCCGCGGCTGCGCGGCGAAGGCCGCGGTGAACGCCTCGCGCAGCCGCGGCCAGCCGCGCGGGTCCATCTGCGCCGGGAGGTCCACACCGGTGAGCCCGAGCCCCTCGAGCAGCGCGGCGTAGAACTGCGGCTCCAGCGCACCGACGGCGACGAACCGCCCGTCGGCGCAGGCGTAGACGTCGTAGAAGGGGGCGCCGCCGTCGAGCAGGTTGGTGCCCGGGCGGTCCGACCACAGCCCCTGCCCGCGCAGCGACCACATCAGCTGCGAGATCACCGCCACGCCGTCGACCATCGCGGCGTCCACCACCTGGCCGCGGCCCGACCGCGTCCGCTCGTGCAGCGCGGCGAGGACGCCCACCAGCAGGAGCATGGAGCCGCCGCCGTAGTCGGCGACGAGGTTCATCGGGAAGCGCGGCGCCTCGCCCGGCCGGCCCAGCGCGGCCAGCGTGCCGGTCAGGCCCAGGTAGTTGACGTCGTGGCCCACCCGGTCGGCCCACGGGCCGTCCTGCCCCCAGCCGGTCACGCGGGCGTAGACCAGGCCGGCGTTGCGGGACAGGCACTCGTCGGGACCGAGGCCCAGCCGCTCGGCGACGCCGGGGCGGAAGACGTCGACCAGCACGTCGGCCCGCCCGACCAGGCCGAGGACGAGGTCGCGACCCTCGGGCGTCTTGACGTCCGCGGCGATCGAACGCCGGCCGCGCAGCACCGCGTCCCGGCCGGCGGTCCCCATCGACAGGCCGCCCGAGGGCCGCTCCACCCGGACGACGTCGGCACCGAGGTCGGCCAGCACCATCGCCGCGTGCGGCCCGGGGCCGATGCCGCCGAGCTCGACCACCCGCAGTCCGGCCAGCGGACCGCTCATGCCGCCCTCCGCAGGTGCCGGTCGAGGAAGCGCAGGATGCGCCCCCAGGCGTCCTCGGCCGAGGGCTGGTGGTAGGCCAGCCCGACCACCCGCTCGAGCGCCGACAGCGGCCCGGCGTCGTGCCGGTTGAGGAAGGAGTGCCCGGCGTCGGGGTACTCCACCACGTCGTGCTCGACGCCGAGGCCGGTCAGCACCGTCTCCAGCCGGGCGGCGGCGCCGCGCAGCCCGACGTCGCGGCGGCCGAAGCTGGCGACCACCGGGCAGGCCCCGCGCAGCACCGCCTCGGCGTCGTCCGGCAGGGGGCCGTAGTTGGGCGCGGAGACGTCGAAGCCGCGGGTGGCCGCCACCAGCGCGAAGCCGCCGCCCATGCAGAAGCCGAGGACGCCGACCCGGCCGGTGCAGTCCGCGCGCGTGGCCAGGAACTGCCGGGCCGCCTCCAGGTCGCCGAAGGCCGGGCCCTCGCCGCGCGACAGCGACCGGAACGTCGAGCGCAGGCAGCGCAGCGCGCCGCCGGCGGAGAACAGGTCGGGCGCGACCGCGAGATGTCCGGCCGCGGCCAGCCGGTCGGCCTGCTGCCGGACGTCGTTCGTGAGGCCGAACGCCTCGTGGACGACGACCACGCCGGGCCAGGGCCCCTCCCCCACGGGCGGGACGGCGAGGTGCGCGGAGAGCTCGGGCGCGCTCGCCCCGCCGGGGATCACGGTGGTGGGCAAGGGGACGCCTCCCTGGTCACAGCGGCAGCCGGTGCCGCCGACGCTAGCCCGGGGGTGTGTCGCCGGTCTCAGCGACCCGGCCGGCCGGCGTGGCGCAGTCCCGGTGCGCGACCGCGAGCGTGCCGCCGACCGGGCAGCGGGCGCGGTCGCCCCCTCGGCCGGTGGCGGGTCGGCGGTCACGGCTGCGGCGTGGGTCACGCTGGGTTCGCTTGACGAACCATGCGGCTCGGAGGATGGTTGGAGATGCAGACCCAGCAGGTCGGAGCCACGACCGGTGGGTCCGCCGACGGGACCGGGATCCGGCCACCGCCGCCGTCCGACGTCCGAGGAGGACCCGTCATGACCCGCCTGCGTGCCGCCATCACCTCGGCCAGGGCCTCCGCCCGCACCACCCGCGCCCGCCGTCGCGACGAGCGCGAGATCCAGCGGGCTCTCGCCGCCGCCCCGACGCTCGAGTCGGCGCACGAGATCGTCGCTCTCGCCGCCCGGCGCTGAGCACCCCGCCGCCGCACGGCGGCAGCTCCACCTGACACGGCCCCGTGGTCCCCGACCACGGGGCTGCGCCGTCTCCGGACCCGTCCACGGGTGTGGTGTGCGCTACACGTGCGCCGTTAGGGTGGCACTGAGTGCCAGCCGGGTGGGGCCCGGCGGACCGACGGGACGGAGACGACGGTGGCGAACGCGTGGTTCGAGACGGTGGCCGAGGCGCAGCGGCGGGCCAAGCGGCGCCTGCCCAAGGGCGTGTACGGCGCCCTGGTGGCCGGGTCGGAGAAGGGCCTGACCGTCGACGACAACCTCCGGGCCTTCGACGAGCTCGGCTTCGCCCCGCACACCGCCGGGCTGTCCAACTCCCGGCAGATGGCCACCACGGTCATGGGCCAGGACGTCTCGATGCCGGTGCTGATCAGCCCCACCGGCGTGCAGGCGGTGCACCCCGACGGCGAGGTCGCCGTCGCCCGGGCTGCCGCCGCCCGCGGTCTCGCGATGGGCCTGTCCTCCTTCGCCAGCAAGCCGGTCGAGGAGGTCGTCGCGGCCAACCCGAGGACCTTCTTCCAGATGTACTGGGTGGGCACCCGCGAGGAGATGCTCGCCCGCATGGACCGCGCCGAGCGGGCCGGCGCGGTCGGCATGATCGCCACCCTCGACTGGTCGTTCGCCTACGGCCGCGACTGGGGCAGCCCGTTCATCCCGGCCAAGATCGACTTCGAGGCCGCCCGCCGCTACGCGCCGCAGGTCCTGCTCCGCCCGCGCTGGCTGGCCGCGTTCGCGAGGACGGGGCGGATCCCGGACCTCACCGTCCCCAACATGGTCGCCACCCCCGGCGAGCAGGCGCCCACCTTCTTCGGCGCCTACGGCGCGTGGATGCAGTCGCCCATGCCGAGCTGGGAGGACGTCGCCTGGCTGCGCGAGCAGTGGGACGGGCCGTTCATGCTCAAGGGCGTGATGCGGGTCGACGACGCCCACCGCGCCGTCGACGCCGGCGTCACCGCGATCTCGGTGTCCAACCACGGCGGCAACAACCTCGACAGCACCCCGGCCTCGATCCGCGCCCTGCCCGCGGTCGCCGAGGCCGTCGGCGACCAGGTCGAGGTGCTGCTCGACGGCGGCATCCGCCGCGGCAGCGACGTCGCCAAGGCCCTCGCCCTCGGCGCCAAGGCGGTCATGATCGGCCGCGCCTACCTGTGGGGCCTCGCGGCCAACGGGCAGGCCGGCGTCGAGAACGTCCTCGACCTCCTGCGCGACGGGCTCGGCTCGGCACTCACCGGCCTGGCCCGCGAGTCCACCGCCGACCTGCAGCGCGACGACGTCGTCGTCCCGCCCGGCTTCGAGCGGCGTCTCGGCGTCGACGAGCCCGACGCGCCGGTCGAGACCGTCGTCGGGCGCAGGCGCCTGGCCTGAGGAAGGTCCTCCCTGCCCCCAGGGAGGAGCAGGGAGGCCGCACCGGCGGGAATCCCCGGGACCGAGTGGCGTTGCACCCCGCAACGAACGCGCACCGCTCCGGAGGTACCCCCGTGCAGATCCCGTTGTCCGTGCTCGACCTCGCCCCCGTCGCCCGGGGCGAGACGGTGGGCAGCAGCATCGCCGCCAGCGTCGCCCTGGCGCAGCGCGCCGAGCAGGCCGGCTACCGGCGGGTCTGGTACGCCGAGCACCACAACATGCGGCACATCGCCTCGTCGGCGACCAGCGTGCTCATCGCCCACGTCGGCGCGCACACCTCGACCATCCGGCTCGGCGCCGGCGGCGTGATGCTGCCCAACCACTCGCCGCTGACGATCGCCGAGCAGTTCGGCACGCTCGAGGCGATGTACCCCGGGCGGATCGACCTGGGGCTGGGCCGCGCGCCGGGCTCGGACCAGAACACCATGTACGCGCTGCGCCGCGACGCGAACTCCGCCGACCGCTTCCCGCAGGACGTCCTCGAGCTGCAGGGCTACCTCACCGGGCACTCGCGGGTCCCCGGCGTGGACGCCATCCCGGGCCGCGGCAGCGACGTGCCGCTCTACGTGCTCGGCTCGTCGATGTTCGGCGCGGGCCTGGCCGCCGCCCTCGGCCTCCCGTACGCCTTCGCCTCCCACTTCGCCCCGCAGGCGCTGGAGCCCGCGGTGGCCGCCTACCGGCGCGACTTCCGCCCCTCCGAGCAGCTCGACGCGCCGTACGTGATCGCCGGGGTCAACGCGATCGCCGCGGACACCACCGAGGCCGCCCGGGCCGCGCGCGAGGCCACCCGGCGGCGGCTGGCGGTGGGCCTGTTCGGCCAGGGCCGCGACCTCTCCGACGACGAGGCGGAGCTGCTGCTGTCCTCGGGCGCCGGCGTCCACGTGGACCGGATGCTCACCCACACCGCCGTCGGCACCCCCGCCGAGGTGCGCGGACAGCTCACCGACTTCGCCCGGCTGGCCGACGCCGACGAGCTGATCGTGGCCCACCAGGCACCGGGCACCGAGGAGCGGCTGCGCTCGGTGACGCTGGTCGCCGCGGCCATGGAGTCCGTCCCCGCCTGACGAAGGACCCCGTCCTCCCCGTCCTCAGCAGGCTCGGCAGGAGGACCCCCTCCTCCCCACCCCTCGCACGCTCGCGGCGGGACCCGGGAGGGAGCCGCGCGGGACGGGACCGAGGAGCCGATCGCGGTGCGCTGACGGGGATCGACCGGGACGTCGGCGAGGATGTCTCGGTGCACGCCGAGACGGTCCTCCTGCTCGCCCTGGCCGCGGTCGCGGTCATCGTCGCGGCCCGCTGGCTGGGTGACCGGACCGGACTGCCGGCGGCCGCGCTGCTCACCGTCGCCGGGCTGGTGTACGGCCTGCTGCCCGGACCCAACCTCACGCTGGACCCCGAGATCGTCCTCATGGTCCTGCTGCCGCCGCTGCTCTACAGCGCCGCGCTGGACTCCTCGCTGATCGCCATCCGGGCCAACCTGCGCACGGTGGTCAGCCTCTCGGTGCTGCTCGTGCTGGTCACCGCGCTGGCCGTCGGCGCCGGGTTCGCGCTGCTGGTCCCCGGCGCGACGCTGGCCGCCGGGATCGCCCTCGGCGCCGCCGTCGCCCCGCCGGACCCGGTGGCGGCGCTGGCCATCGGCCGCCGGGTCGGCCTGCCGCCGCGGATGGTGACGCTCATCCAGGGCGAGGGCCTGCTCAACGACGCCACCGCGCTGACCCTGCTCACCGTCGCGGTCGCCGCGGCCACCGGGGACGGGTTCTCCACCTGGTCCGCGCTGGGCCAGTTCGCGCTGTCGACGGTCGGCGGGGTCGCCGCGGGGCTCGCCGTCGCCTACGGCATCCGCCCGCTGCGCCGGCTGCGCCGCGACCCGCTGTCCTCGAACGCCATCTCCCTCGCCACCCCGTTCCTCGCCTACCTGCTGGCCGAGTCGGTGCACGTGTCGGGGGTGCTGGCCGTCGTCGTCGCCGGGCTGGTCATCGCGCACAACAGCCCGTACTGGGTCTCCAGCGCCACCCGGCTGCAGACCGACGCGGTGTGGCGGCTGGTCGACTTCCTGCTCGAGGGGATCGTCTTCCTGCTCATCGGCAACCAGCTGCCGGCGGTCATCGGCGGACTGGGCCGGTACGAGACGTCGACCGTCGTCGTCGCCTCGGCGGTCACCGTGGGGGCGGTCCTGCTGGTGCGGCCGCTGTGGCTGTGGCTCACCGAGCACGCGCCGCAGGCCCTGCACATGCGCCTGGGCGCCGGTCCGGAGGCCGAGGACGACGACCCGCGCACGGTGCCGCGGCAGCTGTCGGGCCGGGAGATCACCGTGCTCAGCTGGGCCGGCACGCGCGGTGTCATCAGCCTGGCGGCGATCTTCACCCTGCCGCTGACCACCGACTCCGGCGAGCCGTTCCCCGCGCGCGACCTGCTGCTGTTCTGCGCCTTCCTGGCCGTGCTGGTCACCCTCGTCGGGCAGGGCGCCACCTTCGCGCCGCTGGTCCGCCGGCTGGGGATGCGGGCCGACGCCGCCGACGGCGCCCGGCAGCGCAACCAGGCGCGGATGGCGGCCGTCGAGGCCGGGCTGCTCCGGCTGGACGAGCTGCAGGCCGAGCAGCACGACCACCTCGACGACGCCGCGATCGAGGCGGTGCGCAGCGTCCTGCGCACCCGGCTGGACCGCTACCGGCAGCGGCTGCAGGTCCTCGGCGACGCGGAGGGCGAGATCCCGATGTCGCCGCAGTACGAGGCGGCGCTGCGGGTGCGCCGGGCGGTCATCGACGCCGAGCGCACGGAGCTGCTGCGCTGGCGCGACCTCGGCCGGCTGCCCGACGAGGGCCTGCGCACCCTCGAGCGCGAGCTCGACCACCAGGAGAACCTGCTGCCCGCACGTCCGGTCTGACCACGGGTGGTCGGGCGGCTCAGCCGCTCCCGTCGCGGGTGCCGGCGAAGAGGAACGCCGGGGGGACGTTCCACGGCGTGATCCGCAGGCGCACGTCGGCGAAGCGGCGGCGCAGCTCCCCGAGGATCAGCGGCGAGTACTGGATGACCACCGCGGTGCCGCCCGGGCGCAGCGCGCGGGGCAGCTGGTCGAGCAGCCGGCGGCGCAGGTCCGCGTCGAGCGAGGTGAACGGCAGCATCGAGACGAGCACGTCGGCAGCCTCGCCGTCGAGGTGGGCGTCGACGTCCTCGGCGGAGTCGCAGACCACCTGCAGCCGAGGGTCCCCGATCCGCTCGGTCAGCCGGCGGGCCAGCCGCGGGTCGATCTCCACCGCGACCAGCCGGGCCTCCGGGGACAGCCGGGCCAGGATCTCCCGCGTCGCGACGCCGGTGCCCGCGCCGAGCTCGACCACCAGCCGGGCCGCGGGGACGTCGGCGAGGTCGAGCATCGCGCGGATCGCCGTCCGCGACGTGGGCAGCACCGCGCCCACCTGCCGCGGGTGGGCGAGGAAGGCGCGCAGGAAGCGCGCGCCGTCGGCCAGTCCCTGACGCACGTCCCCTCCCGTTCCCGGCGCCACCCGGCGCAACCGTCCGGACCCTGTCACGGACGGCCGGTCGGCGCAGGGTCAGGCGATCCGGTGGACCGGTCAGGCGGACGGCGCGGCCGTCGTCCGGTGCGCGTCGAGCCAGGCCACGACGTCGGCGAGGACCTCGTCCTTCTCCGGCTCGTTGTGCGGCTCGTGGAAGAGTCCCTCGTAGACCCGCACCGTCAGGTCGGGCGAGGCGGCGTGCGCGCGGACCACCTCGCTGGCCGACGGCGGCATCAGCCGGTCGGCACCCCCGTGGATCACGAGCAGCGGGAGGGTGAGCGAGCGCAGGCGGGCCGGCATCCCGGCCGCGCCGAGCATGATCGCGGTGCCGGTGCGGGCGAGCATCTTACCGGTGTGGTTGAGCGGGTCGGCACGGTAGGCGGCGACCACCTCCGGGTCTCGGCTGACCGTCTCGGGGTCGAGCGTGAGCACGCCCAGGCCGGGTGCCAGCCGGGACAGCACCGGCGCGAGCACCCGCTGCACCGGGGTCGCCGTGCTGGTGTCGAGGGCGGGCGCGGAGACGACGCCCCCGGCGACCCGCTCGTGCGGGGTCCCGGTGAGGTACTGCAGCGCCACCAGCCCGCCGAGGCTGTGGCCGTAGACGAACAGTGGCACGCCGGGGTGCCGGTCGGCGGCGGTGCGGGCCAGCGTGGCGACGCCGGCGACGGCGGCGTCCAGGCTGACGAGGTCGCCCCGACGCCCGGGCGAGCGGCCGTGTCCCGGGTGGTCGGCGGCGTAGCCGGCGTAGCCGGCCGCGCCGAGCCGCTCGGCCACGTGCGCGTACCGGCCGCCGTGCTCGTGCGCACCGTGGACCAGCACGACGACGCCGACCGGGTCGGCGACCGTCCAGCCCTGCCAGTAGAGCCCCGAGGGCAGCGAGCCCTCCTCGTGCGCGACCGCGCGGCCGGGGTCCTCCGTCATCGCGTCCTCCCGTGCTCGCCCGGTGTCCTGGCGCGGGAGCATGCCACCGCGCCAGGCGGGCGGGTCAGCGCGGCTCGACCGGCGGTCCGACGTCGACCGGGCCGGGACCGAGGTCGCGTTGCAGCCAGGCGACGTCGTGCCAGGCGCCGTCCTTCCAGCCCACCCGCCGGTAGGTGCCCACCGGCTCGAACCCGAGCGCCCGGTGCAGCCCGAGGCTGGCCTCGTTGGGCAGGGTGACCCCGGCGAGGGCCACGCGGTGGCCGCGGGCGGCCAGCCGGTCGAACAACGCGCCGTAGAGCAGGCGGCCGGCACCGGTGCGCCGGCGACCCGGCTCCAGGTAGACGCTGACCGTGCACGACCAGCGGTAGGCCGGCCGGGACATGAACGGGCCGCCGTAGGCGTAGCCGCGCACCGCGCCGCCGTCCTCGAGCACCAGCCAGGCGTGCGCGCGCTGGGCGGCGGCGATGCGCCCGGCCATCTCCTCCGCCGTCGGCGGCTCGGTCTCGAAGGAGACGGCGGTGCCGGTGACGTAGGGGGCGTAGACGGCGGCGCAGGCGTGCGCGTCGCCGGGGGTGGCGTCCCGGACGACGCCGGACGGGGGCGGGCTCACGCCTCGCACGCTAGCCGCGGAGCTCCCGTCGCCCCGGCGGCGTGGGCCTCCCGGGGCAACGCCACGTTGCCCCGGGGCCGGGCGGCCGGGGCCGGACGCGGGCCGCCGGAGATGCGACCGATCGGCGTTCCGAGGCCCGGGCGTGTCGCCCGGTCGGCTGGCATCATCTCGGGTGCAACCTGCCGCCCCGGGTCGAACGACACGGAAAGGGGCGGATGACGACGCCGGGAGCCCATCCGGCCTGGAGGTGTCGCGGTGCCCCCTGCGACGACGACCGTCCCTGTCCCCCGGACCCGGCTCGACCTGACCGGCTGGCTGCTCGGGGCGGCCCGCCGCTGGCACGCCGCCCCGGACGCCGATGCCGCCGTCCGCGCCGTGGTCGCCGACCTCGCCGCCCTGCTGC
>NZ_JBFNXQ010000134.1:0-11639 GCF_041018925.1 Geodermatophilus maliterrae | reverse complement strand
CGTCCTGCACGTCACCACACCCTGCGGCGTCACCCGCACCACCCGACCCCCCGGCCTGCGACCACCGGCACCCGACCCGCCACCACCGGCCGCCGACCCACCGCCACCGCCGGACGACGAGCCACCACCGTTCTGACACCGGACGACTACGCGAGGTCGACGACGCGTGATCGATGACGCTGCCCTGCACGAGGGGGACACGACAGGCGTGTCGTTCAGCCGAGCTGTCGCCGCGCCGACCGGACCACCGGCCGTCCGCACGTCGTCCGAGGGTCGCGGTCACCGGACGACCCCGATGCCCGCGGCCGCTCAGGCCGGGCCGACCAGCCCGGCGACGATCTCGGCCGACAGGGCGACCAGCGGCAGCCCGCCGCCGGGGTGCGAGGACCCGCCGACCAGGTAGAGCCCCCGCACCGGGGCGACGTTGCCCGGCCGGAGGAAGGCAGCGCGGGCGCCGTTGCTGGAGGTGCCGTAGATGGAGCCGCCGACACTGCCGGTCTCCCGGGCGAGGTCGGCCGGGCTGCGGGCCACGCACCAGCGCACCCGGTCGCGGACGTCGAGCCCGCGCGCGGCCATGACCTCCAGGACCCGGGTGGCGTAGCGGTCGACCAGACCCGGCGCGTCCCAGTCGACGCCGCCGTCGGGGTCCTGCCGCGCTGCGTTGACCAGGACGAACCACGACTCGCTGTCGCCGTCGGGTCGGGTGGCGGGGTCGTCGGGCGCACTGACGTAGACGGTCGGGTCGGGCACCGGGCACGGCACGCCGCGGTGCCGGCCGGTGCCGAAGACGGCGTCGAACTCGGCGTCGTAGTCGTCGGGGAAGAGCACGGTGTGGTGGGCCAGGCCCGGCGTCCGCCCGCGCAGCGCGAGCAGCAGCACGAACCCGGACAGCGACGGCGTCGCCCGGGTCAGCCCGCGTCGCACCGCCCGCGTGCGGCGGTCGGGGGGCAGCAGGCCGGCGTACAGCGCGGTCGCGTCGGCACCCGAGACGACGACGTCGGCGGTCATCTCCCCGCCGTCGGCCAGCTCCACGCCCGACACCCGCCCGCCGTCGCGCAGCACCCGGCGCACCGGGGTGCCGGTGCGGATCTCCGCGCCCCGGTCGCGGGCCCGCTCGGCCACCGCCTCCGCCAGCCGGTGCAGCCCGCCGCGCACGTACCAGGAACCGAAGGCCTGCTCGACGTAGGGCACGGTGGCCAGCACCGCCGGGGCGCGCCGCGGGTCGGAGCCGGAGTAGGTGGCGTAGCGGTCGAGCAGCACCCGCAGCCGGGGGTCGCGCAGGTAGCGCCCACCCAGGCCGCGCAGCGTCTGCCAGGGCGCCACGGTGCCGACGTCGACCGGGTCGCGGGCCAGCCGGGCCAGCGTGGCCGCCCCGCGCAGCGGCGAGCGGAGGAAGGGCTGCTCGGTGATCGCCCACATCGCCTCGGCGCGGTCGAGCAGCTCCCGCCACTGCTCGCCGGCACCGTCACCCAGCACGCCGTCCAGCGCGGCGGGCACCTGCTCGATCCGCCCGGGCACGGCCAGCCGGGTGCCGTCGGCGAACCGGTAGTCGACGGCGGGGTCCAGGCGCTCGAGGTCGACGGCGTCCTCCAGCGGACCGCCGGTGGCGTCGAACAGGTCGCGGTACACCTGCGGCATCGTGACCAGGCTCGGGCCGGTGTCGAAGGCGTGGCCGTCGCGGGCGTACCAGCCGAGCTTGCCCCCGACGTCGCCGGACTGCTCGAGGACGGTGACCCGGTGCCCGAGGGTGGCCAGCCGCGCGGCGGCGGCCAGGCCGCCGAGCCCCGCGCCGACGACCACCACTCTCGACACCGGCCAACCGTAGTCCTGCTGGTCAGGGACACCACCGGCTCGGCCCCGCGGCAGGGTCCCGCCGCGAGCTCGCGAGCGGCGGGGGGCAGCGGGGTCCTTCAGAACGCGTAGCGGACGCGCAGCCAGGGGGCGTGGTGGGCGATGAGCTCCTGCAGCCGCTCGACGCCGGCCCGCTTCACGTCGTTGCGGTAGCGCACGTTCCACTGGCCGTTCTGGCTGCGCTTGGGCTGCTGCAGGTCCGGCCGCCACAGCAGGTCCTCGGCCTTGGGGTGCCAGCCGAGGTTGACCTCGTGCAGGTCCCGGTTGTGGGTCAGCATGATCACCTCGGCGGCCGCCTGGGCCTTGGCCGCAGGGGACAGGGTGTCGTCGAGCCGGCGCAGCAGGTCGGCCCAGTCGGCCTCCCAGCCCTCGCGCAGCACGACCGGCGAGAGGTTGAGGTGCACCTCGTACCCGGCCTCGACGAAGTCGTCGACGGCGGCGACCCGCTCGGCGATGCGGCTGGTCCGCACGTCGATGACCTTCGAGTCGGCATCGGGCATCAGCGAGAACCGGATGCGGGTGCGGCCCTGCGGGTCGAGGTCGAGCAGCTCGCGGTTGACGTACTTGGTGGCGAAGGAGGCCTTGGCCGTGGGCAGCTCACGGAAGGTCGCGACGAGGTCGGCGACGTTGTCGCTGACCAGCGCGTCGACCGAGCAGTCGCTGTTCTCGCCGATGTCGTAGACCCAGCTGACCGGGTCGCACTGGTCGGGCTCGGTCTTGACGCCCTGGCGGGCGACGTGCCGGCGCAGGTAGCCGGTGATCTGCTCGATGTTGGTGAAGACGGTGATCGGGTTGGCGAAGCCCTTGCGCCGCGGCACGTAGCAGTAGGCGCAGGCCATCGCGCAGCCGTTGGCGGTCGAGGGCGCGATCCAGTTCGACGAGCGGCTGTTGGGCCGGGCCGACAGCGACTTCTTCACCCCGAGGACCAGCGTCTCGGTCTTCACCCGTACCCAGCGCTCGACGTTGCCCTCGTTGCCGTTGAGCTCGGGGATCTGCCAGTGCGAGGGCACCTCGACGATCTCGACGCCGGGGAACCGGGCGAGCACGTCGCGGCCACGGGCGGAGTCGAGGGCGGCCGGCTCGGCGAACACGGTGCGCACGTCGAGCAGGCGGGTGGGGGAGGGCACCGGGGCCGGCGCGGGAGGCGGCGGGGATCCGGGCACGGTGGGGACGGCGGACGGCGAGGGAGCGGCTGCCACGTCCTGTTCCAGCGTCCGCGACGACCGGCCGATTCCCGCTCTGACCTGCGGGGACGGTCACACGCGAGGCGTCAGGCGCGTCCGGGAGGGACGACGTCGTCGAGGTCCAGCCGGCCGGTCTCGAGGTCCTCGGCGACCTCCTCGACCGAGCGCCCTGCGGCGTAGGCCGCACCGCGCAGCAGGACCAGCGCGGTGGCCGCGTCCGTCTCGAGCGCCAGGCTCGCGCGACCGGCCGCGCGCAGCACCGCGGCGCGGCGGACCGCCTCCGGTCCGTGCAGCCAGTCGGGGCCGCGCTCGGCCGGCCAGTCCGACCACACGGCCGCCTCGGTCAGGGCGGCGGTCACCATCTCGCCCACCGCCACGGCGGCGAAGACGTCGAGGTCGAGGACCGCCGTCTCGTCGGTGAAGTAGAGGTCCAGCGCCCCGGCACCGGCGAGGTCCTCCCGCAGCGGGAGGGCGACCGCCGCGCGGAACGGCGTCTGCGCGGTGAGCAGGTCGGCGTAGGTCGTCCACCGGCGGCGCAGGTCGGCGAGGACGGCGAACACCGGCTGCCGGGTCTCCTGCGCCGCCGTGCAGGGGCCGGCGCCCACGGTGAACTGCAACCGTTCCGCGCAGGACGCGTCGGGGTTGCTCGCCCCCAGCGGGATCCGCCGTCCGGCCGCGTCGACCACCGACAACCCGGCGCCGTCCACCGCGAGCGTCCGGGCGGCGGCCCGCGCCAGCCGCACCGGCAGGAACTCGGCCTCGGTGGGCCCCTGCGCGGTCTCCTGGTCGAGCGCGGAGGCGAACCGGGTGGCGATGGTCATGCCTGGTCCATACCCGCGCCTAAGCCCCGCGGCCGCGGGCCGGCGGGTTCACGCCGCCTGGTCGGGCCGGTGCGTGTACGCCGCTCCCCGCACGGCCTCGTCGGACTCCAGGCCGGCCCCCAGCGCGCCGCCGACCGTGGCCAGCGAACTGGTCAGCCAGGCCAGCTCCAGGTAGTCGCCCAGCGTCGCGCGGTGCCCGAGCCCCTCGGTGAACAGCCCGGAGGGCACCAGCAGCAGCGCACCGGCCAGCGCCAGGGTGAACAGTGCCGCGTAGAGGGTCAGCACCCCGATGACCACGGTGGCGACCGTGGCGAGGTTGAACAGCGCCACCTGCTTGCGCACCCGCCGCGAGCGGGCCCGCTCCCACAGCTGCGCCCCGACGACGAGCGTCACGCAGATGGCCACCACCGACCCCAGGCCCACGACCGCGAGCCGCAGCCAGCCGAAGCGGTCGGCCAGCCGCCAGATGTCGGCGGTGACCAGCGCGAACACGCCGGCGGCGATCGCCGCGGTCAGCGCCCGCGACAGCTGGATGGTCAGCCGCCAGGGCCGGTTGGCGCGGACCATGCCGACCAGCAGCCGCAGGTTGCCCGAGAGCACCCGCGCGGTGAAGCGCACGCCGTCGGCGGTGTCGGCGGGGTCGCTGGCCAGCTCGCGCACCCGCCGGCGCAGCGCCTCGGGGTTCCCGTCGCCCTCGTCCTCGCCGAGCAGCGCGTGCACCAGCCCGAGCGAGGTCCGCAGCGCCCGCCGTCGGCGGCCCACCGCCCCGAGCGCCGGCAGCGACAGCACCGCGACGCCGTGCACCGGGCTGGCGTGGGCGACGACCGTGCGGCGGTCGACGCTCAGCGGCAGGTCGGTGACGCCGACGGCGAGGTCCCACTCCTCGGCCAGCAGCCGCGCGCGGGCCGCGGCGACGATCTCGGCGTCGTCGGCCGGCGGTTGCACCAGGCCGTCCTCGACCACCCGCACGTCCCACACGACGTCGGGGTGCCGCTCGCGCAGCGCGAGCGCCAGGTCGGCGGCGAGGTCGCCGGCCACCTCGGCCGCCGCGCCGGGAGCCGCGACCAGTCCGAGGACGACGTCGGGGGCGGCCGCGGAGGCGCCCGGCACGTCCTCCGGCTCCGCGGGGGCCTCGCTCACGGCTGCAACTGCTCCTCGCGGCCGGTCCGCCACTCGACCATGACGATGCTGGCGTCGTCCTGCAGCCGTCCGGCCTGGTGGTTCATCACGCTGCCCATGAGCCGGCGCATCGTCTCCGGCGGCGGGTCGCCGGCCAGCTCGGCGCGGACGACGAGGTCGGCCAGCCGCTCCTCGCCGAAGAACTCCCCACCGGGGGACCGGGCCTCGACCACCCCGTCGGTGTAGAGGAGCACGCGGTCGCCCGGCTGCAGCTGCACCTGACAGAGGTCCGGCTCGGCTGCCTGCAGCCCGAGGGGGCGACCCGGACGGCACGCGGGCGGGCGGACGAGCCCGCCGTCGCGGACCAGCAGCGGGTCGGGGTGCCCGCAGTTGACCCAGCGCAGCACGCCGGTGTCGAGGTCGAGGCGGGCGATGACGGCGGTGGCGAACCGGCTGCCGGTGAACTGGCCGGCGACGACGGTGTCGACCGCGGCCGCGATGCCGGGCAGGTCCAGGCCGTCGCGACGGGCGTGCCGGTAGCTGCCGACGGCGGCACCGGCGAGCAGGGCCGCGGGCAGGCCGTGCCCGACGGCGTCCATCACGAGGAGGTCGACCAGCGGTCCGTTGACGGCGTAGTCGAAGGTGTCGCCGCCGATGTCGTAGGCCGGCTCGAGCGCGCCGGTGACGACCAGGCGGTCGCTGGCGTAGGTGAGCGGGGGCAGCAGGTCCCACTGGATCTCGGCCGCGAGGGACAGCGCGCGGCGCCGGCGCAGCCGGGAGAAGAAGTCGCTGTAGGCGTCGCGGGTCACGACGATCTCGGCGACCAGCGAGGCGAGGGTCCGCGCGTCGTCCTCGAGCTCCGGCGGCAGCTCACCGGGGACGACGAGCTCCAGCACCCCCACCCGCTCGGCGCCGTCGAGGAGGGGTACCCACAGGGTGGCCGGCCCGTCGTGCGCGGGGGACAGCACCGGGTCGACCCGGCGGAACGCGCGGCCGGCCAGCGAGCCGTCGATGGTCAGCTCGTGGCGGCCGGGGACGCCGTCGCCCGGGACGGGCACCAGGACGTGCTGCGCGTAGTCGGCCAGGTAGACGACCGCCTCCCGGGCGCCCAGCCACCGCGCGTGCTGGGTGACGACGGCGGCCACCCCGGTCGCGGGGAGCTGGTGCGACGCGCGGAGCAGTGCCCGGATCGGGTCCTCGGAGGAGGGGGTCGAGGTGTCCACGACGGGACACCCTCCCACCCGGCCCGCGCCGTGGCACGGTCCGGCTGGTCAGTCCCGGGCGGCGAGCACCGCGGAGTAGACCTGCACGGTCTGCTGGGCGATCGCCGGCCAGCCGAACTCCGTGAGCACCCGCTCGCGGCCGGCGGCGCCCATGCGGGCGGCCCGGTCGGGGTCGGCGATCAGCTCGGCGATCCGTGCGGCGAGGCCGGCCTCGAAGGCGGCGACGTCGTCGGGGTCGTAGGGGACCAGCAGGCCGGTCTCGCCGTCGGCGACCACCTCGGGGATGCCGCCCACGGCGCTGGCGACGACCGCGGTGCCGCACGCGGCGGCCTCCAGGTTGACGATGCCGAGCGGCTCGTACACCGAGGGGACCACGAACACCGTCGCGCCGGTGATCAGCGGCACCAGCTGCTCGCGGGGCACCATCGCCTCGATCCAGACGACCCCGGAGCGGCGGGCCTGCAGCGCGGCGACGGCGTCGGCGACCTGCTCCCGTTCGGCCGGGGTGTCGGCGGCGCCGGCGCACAGCACCAGCCCCGCCTCGGCCGGCAGCTGCTCGGCCGCCTTCAGCAGGTGGACGACGCCCTTCTGCCGGGTGATCCGCCCGACGAACAGCGCATAGGGCCGGTCGGGGTCCACGCCGAGCGAGCGGACGACGTCGGGCGCGGGCGTGGGCCGGTAGGCCTCGGCGTCCACCCCGTTGCCGACGACGTGCACCCGGGCCGGGTCCAGGTCGGGGTAGGCGTCGAGGACGTCGGCGCGCATCCCGTTGCTCACCGCGACCACGCCGTCCGCGGCGAGGTAGGCGGTGCGCTCCACCCAGGACGAGAGCCGGTAGCCGCCACCCAGCTGATCGGCCTTCCACGGCCGCCGCGGCTCGAGCGAGTGCGCGGTCACCACGTGCGGCACCCCGTGCACCAGCGCGGCGAGCATGCCGGCGCCGTTGGCGTACCAGGTGTGGCTGTGCACCAGGTCGACACCGGACAGCGCCGCGGCGATCTCCACGTCGGTGCCCAGCGCCTGCAGCGCGCCGTTGGCGTCCGCCAGGCCGGGCGGCACCGCCCAGCCGACGGCGTCGGGGCGCGGGGCGCCGAAGCAGTGGACGTCGAGGTCGGGCCCGGCGGGCAGCGAGCGCATCGCCGCCACGAGGTGTTCGACGTGCACGCCGGCACCGCCGTAGACGTCCGGGGGCCACTCGCGGGTGACGATGCCGATGCGCACGCCGGTCACCCTAGGGCCACGACGGGGACGAGTCAGGTCACGCGGGACGCCGCCAGCGGCTACGTTCGCTCCATGCGTGGCGGTCCTCGGGTGCTCGGCATCGTCCTGGCTGGTGGAGAGGGCAAGCGACTGGCCCCCCTGACCCAGGACCGGGCCAAACCGGCGGTGCCCTTCGGCGGCAACTACCGGCTCATCGACTTCGTGCTGTCCAACCTGGTGAACGCCGAGATCCGGCAGATCGCCGTGCTGACGCAGTACAAGAGCCACAGCCTCGACCGGCACATCACCACGACGTGGCGGATGTCGAACCTGCTCGGCAACTACGTCACCCCGGTGCCGGCCCAGCAGCGGCTCGGCCCGCGCTGGTACACCGGCAGCGCCGACGCGATCCTGCAGAGCCTCAACCTCATCTACGACGCGCGGCCCGACATCGTCGTCGTCTTCGGCGCCGACCACGTGTACCGGATGGACCCGAGCCAGATGATCGACCAGCACCTGCAGACCGGGGCCGGCGTGACCATCGCGGGCCTGCGGGTGTCCCGGCGCGAGGCCACCGAGTTCGGCGTCATCGACGCCGACGCCGAGGGCCGGGTGCGCGGCTTCCTCGAGAAGCCGGCCGACCCGCCGGGGCTGCCGGACTCCCCGGAGGAGTCCTTCGCCTCCATGGGCAACTACGTGTTCACCACGGACGCGTTGCTGGAGGCCCTGCGCACCGACGCCGAGGACGCCGACTCGGCGCACGACATGGGCGGCTCGATCATGCCGATGCTGGCCGATGCGGCAGCGGCCTACGTCTACGACTTCTCGACCAACATCGTCCCCGGCGCCAGCGAGCGCGACCACGGCTACTGGCGCGACGTGGGGACCATCGACTCCTACTTCGACGCGCACATGGACCTGGTGTCGGTGACCCCGGTGTTCAACCTCTACAACGACCGCTGGCCGATCCTCACCCTGCCGCCGCAGCAGCCGCCGGCGAAGTTCGTGCTCGGCGGGCGGGCCGAGGAGTCGATGGTCAGCGCCGGCTCGATCATCGGCGGCGGGTCGGTGCACAACTCGGTGATCTCGCCGGGCGTGCGGGTGGACCGCGGCGCGCGCGTCGAGGACAGCGTGCTCATGGACGGCGTCGTCGTCGGCGAGGGCGCCTACGTCCGCCGCGCCATCCTCGACAAGAACGTCGTCGTCCCGCCGTGGGCACGCATCGGCGTGGACTCCAGCGCGGACCGGGAGCACTACCACGTCAGCGCCGGCGGGGTGGCGGTCCTCGGCAAGGGCGTCCGCGCGCACGTGTGAGCGAGCCACTCGTCGTCACCCTGCTCCTCGGCGACGAGGCGCAGGCGCGGTTCGACCGGCTGCGTGCCGAGCACTTCCCGGCCGAGCGCAACCACCTGGCCGCGCACGTGACGCTGTTCCACGCGCTGCCGGGGGCGGAGCGGCCGGCCGTCGACGCGGCACTGGCGCAGGCCGCGGCGCGGCCCGCGTTCGACGTCGCGGTGACCGGCCTGCAGCTGCTCGGCCGCGGCGTGGCCTACCGGCTGGCCGCACCGGAGCTCTCCGACGTGCACGCCCGCCTGGCCGCGGAGTTCGACCCGTGGCTCACCCGGCAGGACCGGCAGCGGCTGTCGGCGCACGTGACGGTGCAGAACAAGGTGGAGCCGGCGCAGGCCCGCGCGCTGCGCGACCGGCTCGAGGCCGGGTTCACCCCGCACGCGGTGCCGGCCAGGGGGCTCGGGCTGTGGCGCTACCTCGGCGGTCCGTGGGAGCCGCTGGCCGAGCACCCGTTCGGTTGACCTCGGCCTCCCTGCAGGGGCCCGCCGCGAGCGTCGGATGGCCCCGTCCGGAGGCTCACCCCGAGCGTGCGAGGGGTGAGGGGGACGGGGTCCTCCTCGGGGGGCAGTGAGGTCCTTCCTGTCAGGAGCGGCGGGTCGCCACCAGCAGCCCGGTGCCGATCGGCAGGACGGCGGAGGTGAGGTCCTCGTCCTCGCGGACGGCGCGGGCGAGGTCGCGCCAGGTGACCGTCTCGGGGTCGCGGGCCGCGCGGTCGCCGATCCGGTCGCCGGCCAGCAGGCCGTGGCAGGTGAGCGTCCCGCCGGCGCGGACGAGGCCCACCAGCGAGGCCAGGTGCGCGGCGTACTCGCCCGGCCGGCCCGCGCAGGCGACCAGGTCGTAGGCGCCGGGTGACAGCCGGGGCAGGACCTCGGCGGGCGTGCCGAAGATCAGCCGGGTCCGGCCCGGGGCGACACCGGCGTCGGCGAGGGCCTGCCGGGCGGCCCGCAACTGGGCCGCGTCGGTGTCGAGGACGGTGAGGACGCCGTCGGGCCGCATCCCGCGCAGCAGCCAGAGCCCGTGCACGCCGCCACCGCTGCCGATCGAGACGACCGCCCGGGCCCCGGCGCCCGCGGCGAGGACCGCCAGCGTGGCCCCGACCGCCGGCTCCACCGGCGGCGGGCCGCCCAGCGCGGTGGCCCGGGTGCGGGCGGCGACCAGGAGCGCGTCCTCGGCGGCGTAGCGGTCGGCCCACGCGGCGCCGCCGGTGCCGCCCGTACGCGGTCCCCCGGCGATCGTCACCGGGTGAGGTTACTGGCGGTGACCGTCCGGAGCCGGGAGCCGAGCCTGTGAGGAGCCTGTGAACGGGAACACCGGGCCGGCCACCGGCCGTTGGACCCGACGTGACACCCCAGCGTGCCGCCGTCTCCCCCGCCACTGCTCCGGGGGAGGTCGGAAGCGTGCGCGTCTGCGATCCTGGAGCCGTGTCCGAGGCCGCCACCCCCCAGCCCACCGACGACCAGCCGGCCGCGTCCGGCGCCGGAGAGGTGTGGGTGGCCCCGACCTGGGAGCAGGTCGTGCGCGACCACTCCGCCCGCGTCTACCGGCTGGCCTACCGCCTCTCCGGCAACGCCCAGGACGCCGAGGACCTCACCCAGGAGACCTTCGTCCGGGTGTTCCGCTCGCTGGCCGACTTCTCGCCGGGCACCTTCGAGGGCTGGCTGCACCGGATCACCACCAACCTGTTCCTCGACATGGTCCGCCGGCGCCAGCGGATCCGCTTCGACGCGCTGCCCGAGGACACCGAGCGCCTGCCGGGCACCGCGCCCAGCCCCGAGCAGGTCTACGCCGACACCCACCTCGACCCGCAGGTGCAGGCCGCCCTCGACGCGCTGTCGCCGGAGTTCCGCGTCGCCGTCGTCCTCTGCGACATCGAGGGCCTGACCTACGAGGAGATCGCGGCGACCCTCGGCATCAAGCTCGGCACCGTCCGCAGCCGCATCCACCGCGGCCGCGTGCAGCTGCGTGCCGCCCTCGCCCACCTGGCCCCGCGCGGGGCCGCGTCGGCGGGCACCACGGCACCGGGGGCCGGCGCATGAGCCTGCCGGAGAGCCACCTGGCCCAGGAGGCGATCGCCGCGCTGGTCGACGGCGAGCTGGCCAGCGGGCCGGCCACCCGCGCCGCCCGGCACCTGGCCGGCTGCCTCGAGTGCCGCATGGCCGTGCAGGCGCAGCGGGAGGCCAAGGACGCGCTGCACGCCGCGGCGGACGTCGCCGTCCCCGGTGACCTGCTCTCCCGGCTGTGCGCCATCCCCTTCACCGCCGACGTCCCCGGCGGCGGCGGGCTCGGCTCGCTGACCGCGGCCCCGGGACAGCTGACCGTCACCGACTCCTCCGGCCGCTGGACCGTCACGCTCGACGACCCGCCGCAGACGCCGTCCGCGCCGCACCAGGCCCGCTGGCTGCGCCGCGGCGTCGCCGGGACGCTGGCCGGCCTGGGCATCGGCGTCGCCGTCCTGGCCGTCAACCTGCCCGACGGCGGCACCGTGACCCCGCGTACGCCGCCCGCCTCGGTGGCCGGGCCGTCCTCACCCGACGAGCGCACCGAGGTCGTGCCCCCGGTGGTGCGGACGCTGACCCGCGGCGCGGGCACCGACGTCGCGCCGGGCGGGACGCCCTGACCAGCGAGCCGGGCCCTCTCCCGCCAGGTCCGTGGAGGACGCTGTACCCGTGACGTCACCCGACCCCCGGGAGCCCGGGACCACCGACGGCGAGCGCACCGCGGAGGCCGTCGTCCGCCCGCCGGTCGGCGCCACCCGCCTCGACGGTGCGGACGACGGTGCGGACGACCGGGCCGACGACCACCCGGCCGACGGCGACCGCGCGGTCTTCGCCCGTCCCGCGGGCGCCACCGGCTCGTTCGACCCACCCCGGCGCACCGGTCCCGCCGTCCCG
>NZ_JBFNXQ010000133.1:0-11648 GCF_041018925.1 Geodermatophilus maliterrae | reverse complement strand
AGGTCGACCTAGTGGCGGCGGTTCTCCTTGGTGGTGGCACCGACGTTGTCCGCCAGCCAGGCGTTGAGCGCCGACACGTCCCGCCAGGCCGTGCGCACGTGGTCGAGGGCCTCCTGCCGGTGCAGCCAGTCGGCGAAGGGGAAGAGCCGGCCGGCGTGCAGCGACCGGTGACGCAGCAGGTCCGCCCGGCCGTCGTCGACGTCGTAGCCCTTGGGGACCCGGGTGAGGCGGTCCCCGTCGATCTCCCAGTTCCCACCCGCCAACCGGTCCACCTCCGCCCGTAGCCGTGGGCCCTGCACGTCGTCGGCCACCGCGCGCCGGTACCGGTCCACCTGGTCGGTCTCCAGACGCCACGCACCGCCCCCCACGCGCAACCCCTCGGCGGACACCTGCACGTACCAGGCGCCCGCGCCGCGGCCCTCCGGGTTCACCACCGCACCCTGGTGCGTCTTGTACGGCGTCTTGTCGTTGCTGAAGCGCACGTCCCGGTAGGGACGGAACAGCTTCGCGGTCCCGAACTCCGACTCCAGCTCGTCGACCAGGGCCTGCATCGGTGCGCGCACGCAGGCCTCGTACACCGCGCGGTGCCGGGTCCAGTAGGTCTTCGAGTTGTCGGCCTCCAGGCCCTCGTAGAACACCAGCCCCTCGTCGGGGAAGCCCTCGAACGTCATGCGTCCCCTCCCAGCAGCGTGTGCCACCGCACCTCGCGCAGGGGCGTCCCGGCGGCGTCGAGGGTGCGGACCCAGCCGTCGGGCGCCCATCCGGCGGACTCGAGGAAGCCCGCGGTCACCGCGTCGCGCTCGGCGACCCACGCCTGCAGGCGCGCCGCCCCGGTCCCGGCCGCCAGGTCGGCCACCGCGGCCAGCAGCCGGCTGCCGTGCCCGCGCCGTCCCCACCGCGGCTCCACCAGCAGGGCCACCAGCTCCGTGCTCGGGCCCTCGGGGTGCGGCTCCTCGCCCGCGCCGAGCTCCGGCGGCCCGTAGGCGGCGAAGCCGACCACCTGGGTGCCGTCGAGGGCCACCAGGACGCCGTGCGCCGGTGTGGGGGGAGCGGTCACCGCCGCCGTCCACGCCGCCTCAGCGGCCTCCGCGTCCCAGCCGTCGAGCACCGCCTCGGGCAGCACGCCGCGGAAGGCGGCCTGCCAGGTCGTGCCCTGCACCCGGGCGACCTCGGCGGCGTCCGCGGGCACCGCCGGGCGCACCGACACCTCCGCGGTGCCGGTCAGGCGCGGGAAGGAGGGCCGGGGATCCACGCGGGCAGCCTAGGCGGGTGCGCACCGGCGGCGGACCGTCACCGGCGCACGGCAGGATCGACCCGTGGCCGCCCCTGCCGTCGACCGGCTCCCCGCAGCGCTGGCCCGGCGCATCGCGCTGGCCGCCCAGGGCCTCGCCGACCCGCGGCCGACAGGCGTCGTCGACAGCCGGCAGCTGCGCCGGGTGACCGACCGGGTGGCCGTCGTCCAGATCGACTCGGTCAACGTGCTCTCCCGCTCGCACTACCTGCCGGCGTTCAGCCGGCTCGGCGCCTACCGGCGGCCGGTGCTCGACGCCTTCACCGCCCGCCGGTCGGAGGTGTTCGAGTACTGGGCGCACGAGGCGTCCTACCTGCCGGTGCGGCTGCACCCCTGCCTGCGCTGGCGCATGGCCGCGGCGGAGGAGCACGCCTGGGGCTCGATGGTGCGCATCCAGCGCGAGCGTCCCGGCTACGTCGCCGAGGTCCTCGACCGCGTCCGCGAGACCGGGCCGACGAAGGCCAGCGACCTCGCCGAGCCGCGCCCCGACCGGCCCGGGACCATGTGGAACTGGCACGCCGGCAAGGTCGCCCTCGAGTGGCTGTTCTACACCGGCGTGCTCACCGCCCGGGCGCGGACGACGTCCTTCGAGCGGGTCTACGACCTCACCGAGCGGGTGCTGCCGGCCGCCGTCCTGCAGACGCCCACCCCCGAGCCGGCCGACGCCGTCCGCGAGCTGGTGCGCACCGCCGCCCGGGCGCTGGGCGTGGCCACCGAGCGCGACCTGCGCGACTACTTCCGCCTCCGGCCGGGACCGGCCCGCGCGGCGATCGCCGAGCTCGCCGACGCCGGTGAGCTGCTGCCGGTCGAGGTCACCGGCTGGGGCGCGCCCGCCTGGCTCGACCCGGCCGCGCGCCGGCCGCGGTGGGTGCGCGCCCGCGCCCTGCTCTCGCCGTTCGACTCCCTGGTGTGGGAGCGGCCGCGGGTCGAGCGCCTCTTCGGCTTCCGCTACCGGCTGGAGATCTACACGCCGGCCGCACAGCGGGTGCACGGCTACTACGTGCTGCCGTTCCTGCTCGGCGACCGGCTGGTGGCCCGGGTGGACCTCAAGTCCGACCGGCAGGCCGGCGTGCTGCGCGCCCAGGCCACCCACGCCGAGGACGGCGTCGACCGGGCCGAGGTGGCCGAGGCGCTCGCCGCCGAGCTGCGGCTCATGGCCGGGTGGCTGGAGCTCGACGACGTCGCCGTCGCCGAGCGGGGCGACCTCGCGGCCGACCTCACCCGCGCGCTGACCGCCTCGCCGGCCGACGTCGCCTAGGCTCGGCGGCCGTGGGCAGCACCAGCGGACCGGTCGACACGCAGTACGAGGACCTCCTCCGGCGCATCCTCGAGCGGGGGACGCCGAAGTCCGACCGGACCGGCACTGGCACGGTGAGCCTGTTCGGCGAGCGGCTGCGCTACGACCTCTCCGAGCGGTTCCCGCTGGTCACCACGAAGAAGGTGCACTTCCGGTCGGTCGCCGTCGAGCTGCTGTGGTTCCTGCGTGGCGACGGCAACACGCGCTGGCTCCGCGACAACGGCGTCACCATCTGGGACGAGTGGGCCGACGAGAACGGTGACCTCGGCCCGGTCTACGGCGTCCAGTGGCGGTCGTGGCCCACCCCGGACGGCGGCACGGTCGACCAGATCGCCGGCGTCCTGGACACCCTGCGCGCCGACCCCGACTCGCGGCGCATGGTCGTCTCGGCCTGGAACGTCGCGGCGCTGCCGGACATGGCGCTGGCGCCGTGCCACGCGCTGTTCCAGTTCGCCGTCCACGACGGGCGGCTGTCCTGCCAGCTCTACCAGCGCAGCGCCGACATGTTCCTCGGCGTGCCGTTCAACATCGCCGGCTACGCCCTGCTCACCCGCATGGTCGCCGCCCAGGCCGGGCTGCTGCCCGGGGAGTTCATCTGGGTGGGTGGCGACTGCCACGTCTACAGCAACCACGTCGAGCAGGTGCGCGAGCAGCTCTCCCGCGACGTGCGGCCCTTCCCCTTCCTCGACCTGGCGCCGGCGCCCTCGCTGTTCGACTACTCCTTCGAGCACTTCTCCTTGCGCGAGTACGACCCGCACCCGGCGATCCCCGCCGCCGTCGCGGTGTGACGGTCGCCTGCATCTGGGCGCAGGCCCACGACCGGGTCATCGGCGCCGGCGGCCGGCTGCCCTGGCACCTGCCCGAGGACCTGCGGCTGTTCAAGCGGCTGACCACCGGCGGCACCGTGGTCATGGGCCGGCGCACCTGGGAGTCGCTGCCGGAGCGCAGCCGCCCGCTGCCCGGCCGGGTCAACGTCGTCCTCACCGCCGACCCGTCCTGGTCCGCCGACGGCGCGCAGCGCGCCGGCTCGGCCGGCGAGGTGCTGGTGTCCCACCCCGACTGCTGGGTGATCGGCGGGGCGGCGGTGTACGCGGCGTTCCTGCCGCACGCCCACCGGCTCGTCGTCACCGACGTCGACCTGGCCGTCGACGGCGACACCCGCGCCCCCGTCCTGGACGCCGGGTGGCGGCGGATCACCCGCACGCCCGAGGACGGGTGGGCGACCTCGACGACCGGGCTGGCCTACGCCGTCTCGGAGTACCTGCGCGCCTCCGCTGCCGGGCCGGTCGTCACCGGATCCGGTCGGTAGATTCAGCCGCATGACCACCGACCCCACCCGGCCGTTCGGGCGCGTGCTCACGGCGATGGTGACGCCCTTCGCCGAGGACGGCTCGATCGACCTCGCGGGGGCCCAGGCGCTGGCCGCACACCTGGTCGACCGGCAGGCCCACGACGGCCTGGTGGTGCTCGGCACGACCGGCGAGGCGCCGACGCTCAGCGACGGCGAACAGCACGCGGTCCTGGAGGCGGTGCTCGACGCGGTCGGGGACCGTGCGGTCGTCGTCGCCGGGGTCGGCACGAACGACACCGCGCACACCATCGACAACGCCCGGCGGGCCGAGCGGCTGGGCGCGCACGGGCTGCTCGTCGTGACCCCGTACTACAACAAGCCGCCGCAGGCCGGGCTGCTGCGGCACTTCACCTCCGTCGCCGACGCCACCGACCTGCCGGTGATGCTCTACGACATCCCGCCGCGCTCCGTCGTGCCGATCGAGGTCGAGACGCTGGTCCGCGCCGCCGAGCACCCGCGGATCGTCGCGGTCAAGGACGCCAAGGGCGACTTCGGCGCTCTGGCCTGGACGCTGGCCAGCACCGACCTCGCCTACTACTGCGGTGAGGACATGCTCAACCTGCCGATGCTGGCCCTCGGTGCGGTCGGCGTGGTGAGCGTGGCCGGACACCTCGTCGGCCCCCGGCTGGCCGAGCTGATCGCCGCGGTCGAGTCCGGCGACCTGGCCAAGGCGCGCGAGGTCAACGAGAGCCTGCTGCCCGTCTACACCGGCATCTTCCGCACCCAGGGCGTCATCATGGCGAAGGCGGCGCTGCGCGAGCTCGGCCTGCCCGCCGGCCCCGTGCGCCCGCCGCTGGTCGACGCCACCCCCGAGCAGATCGCGCAGCTGCGCGCCGACCTCACCGACGGAGGCATCCACCTGTGAGCACCGCTCCATGACCGTCAGTTCCGCTGGACAGGCCAGCCAGCCCCACCTGGACCTCGAGCACCCGCCGCCGCTGCCGGCCGGCGGCCTGCGGGTCATCGCCCTCGGCGGGCTGGGCGAGATCGGCCGCAACATGGCCGTCCTCGAGTTCGACGGCAAGCTGCTGGTCATCGACTGCGGCGTGCTCTTCCCCGAGGCCGAGCAGCCCGGCGTCGACCTGATCCTCCCGGACTTCGGCGTCATCGAGCACCGCCTCGACGACGTCGCCGCCGTCGTCCTCACCCACGGGCACGAGGACCACATCGGCGCGATCCCCTACCTGCTGCGGCTGCGCGGCGACATACCGCTGGTCGGCTCCCGGTTCACCCTCGCGCTGGTCAAGGCCAAGCTGCGCGAGCACCGGCTGGACCCGGTGCTGGTCGAGGTGGCCGCCGGCGACGACCACGTGGCCGGGCCGTTCCACTGCGAGTTCATCTCGGTCAACCACTCGATCCCCGACGCGCTGGCCGTCGCGGTGCACACCCCGGCCGGGGTCCTGGTGCACACCGGCGACTTCAAGATGGACCAGCTGCCGCTCGACGGCGTCCTCACCGACCTCGGCGCGTTCGCCCGGCTCGGTCTCGAGGGCATCGACCTGCTGATGGCCGACTCCACCAACGCGGAGATCCCCGGCTTCGTCGTCCCGGAGCGGGCGATCGGCCCGGTGCTCGAGGACGTGTTCCGCCGCGCCACGCAGCGGCTCATCGTCTCCAGCTTCGCCAGCCACGTGCACCGCATCCAGCAGGTCCTCGACGCCGCCGACGTCCACGGCCGCAAGGTCGCCCTCGTGGGGCGCTCGATGGTGCGCAACATGGGCGTCGCCCGCGACCTCGGCCTGCTGCGCGTCGCGCCCGGCCTCATGGTCGCCCTCGACGAGGCGACGTCGATGCCGCCCGAGCAGGTGGTGCTGGTCAGCACCGGGTCGCAGGGCGAGCCGCTGTCGGCCCTGGGCCGGATGGCGCGCGGCGAGCACCACCAGGTGACCATCGAGGCCGGCGACACCATCGTGCTGGCCTCCTCGCTCGTGCCCGGGAACGAGACCGCCGTCTACAAGGTCATCAACGGCCTGGCGCGGCTGGGCGCGACGGTCGTGCACAAGGAGACGGCGATGGTGCACGTCTCCGGGCACGCCCCCGCCGGGGAGCTGCGCACGCTGCTCAACGTGGCCAAGCCGCGCTACCTCATGCCCGTGCACGGCGAGTGGCGCCACCTGCGGGCGCACGCCGCGCTGGCCGAGCAGACCGGCATGGCCGCCGACCGGGTGCTGCTGGCCGAGGACGGCGTCGTGGTGGACCTCGTCGACGGCAAGGCCTCGATCACCGGGTCGGTGCCGGTGGGCAACGTCTACGTCGACGGGCTCAACGTCGGCGACGTCGGCGAGGAGTCGCTGCAGGAGCGGCGGATCCTCGGCGACGAGGGCTTCGTCACGCTCACCGTCGTCGTCGAGCCCTCCACCGGCACGATCGTGCGGCCGGTGCACCTGTCCACCCGCGGCTTCTCCGACGACCCCAGCGCCTTCGACGAGGTGCTGCGGCTGGTCGAGGACAACCTCAAGCGAGAGCTCTCCGACGGGCAGAGCGACGCCCACCGGCTCTCCCAGGTGATCCGCCGGACGGTCGGCAAGTGGGTCTCGGACACCCACCGCCGGCGCCCCATGATCATCCCGACCGTGCTCGAGGTCTGAAGAAGGACCACCCTTCCCCCCACGCCTCGCACGCTCGGCACGGGACCCTGAAGGGCGGCCGTTCCAGTACGTCACCAGGCTGGCGGCGGCGCCCCGGAGAGGCCGCCGGTGTCAGGGTGCGGTGCGGACGGCGGTGACCACGAGGTTGTCGACGTAGCTGCGGGCGCCACGGTCGAACTCGCCCGTGCAGGTCACCAGCCGGAGCACGTCGTCAGCGGTGGCCCCGAAGACGGCTGCGGTGGGGAACTCGTCCTTGGGGAACTGCTCGGTACCGACGACCTCGTAACGCGCCACCGCCCCGTCGGCGACGGTCACCTCGACGACGTCCCCGGGGCCGAGGTCGCGCAGGTCGTGGAAGACGGCGGGACCGGCGGCGGAGTCGACGTGCCCGAGCAGGACGGTCGGCCCGCGCGCCCCGGGCCGGCCTCCGCCGGTGAACCAGCCGACCCGGTCGAAGTCGGCGGGCACCTCGGCGGTGCCGTCGGCGCCCACACCCAGCTCGAGGAGCTCGTCCGTCACCCCGATCGCGGGCACCGAGACCGCGACCGGCTCGGGCACGGTGACCGGGTCGACGACGACCGGCCCACCCGACGCCGGGGCTGCCGACGGCGGGACCGGGGTGGACGGGCCCGCCGCGGTGGGCGCAGGGGGCGCCCCGGACCCGGCAGCGCCCGAGGCGGCGCAGCCGGCGAGCAGCACCGCCGTCACCGCCAGCGTCAGCGCGGGTCCGGGGCGCATCCTCAGCCGCCGGTCGTGGTGCGCCGGCGCAGCGCCACCGCGCCGGCCGCGACCAGCGCAGCGAGTCCGGCCACCGGGAGCAGTGCCGTCCCGCCCGCGGTGTCCTCCGCCGTGCCGCCGGCACCGGTCTCCACGCCCCCGGTCGGGATCGGGGTCAGCTGACCGCGCACGGCGCCGGCCGGTGAGGCGGCGGTGTGGGTGTCGGTGAAGAAGGACGACGGGTCGGCCTCGATCTGGGCGAGGGTGAAGCCGGCACCGGTGTCGGCCCCGTCGGCCACCACGCCGGTGGTGAACGGCCCCTGCAGGCAGCCGCTGCTCACCAGCCGACCCGAGCCGTCGTCCTCGGGGTTCGGGAAGGCGAGCCGCGGCGGCCCGGCCTGCCCGGCGGCGGCCTGGTGGACGTGGGTGGCCGTCTTCGCCGGGCTCTGGAAGGGCGGCGTGACCCCGGAGAGGCTGATGTCGTAGCAGATGATCTCCAGGTCGGAGTTGATCCGGTACGTGAAGGTCCCCGACGCACCCGGCGTGCCCGGGGTGGGGACGCCGTCGCTGTTGATGACCGCGTCGGGCGTCGCCATCGCCGTGAAGGCGCTGGTGAAGGTGGACGGCTCGGCCACCTCCGTCTCGGCGGAGGCACCGCCTGCGCCCGCCAGGACCGCGGCCCCGGCGAATCCGGTGACGACAGCGGTGCGGGCCAGGGACGAGTGGAGTCGGGACACGGGGTGCTCCTCGGTGCGGTGACGGTGGTCACCAGGAGGTACGGGGCCGGGCCGCCGGGCGTTCAGCCCGGCCAGTGCTGCGACCGCGTCCGCGCCCGGCCCGTCCCCTCGCCCGGCCGCTGCTGAGAAAGACGTGCCCGGGTGGTGAACGGGACGCGGCGCACAGCCGTACTCCCCTCCGTGCGGCGTCCGGCAGGCGGGCATCGCCGACCGCGACCCGCACGGGGGCGCCGACCACGGGGCGGCGCCCCCGCTGCGCGTCCGGGACCGGTCAGAACTCCGAGCGGGCCACCACGTCACCCTCGGCGTCGACCACCTCGAAGGCGACGGCGTCGGCCCGCAGCACCGAGGAGTTGAGGTTGCAGCGCATCGGCTGCGGGCCCACCCCGAGGAACTCCCCGGCCGGCACCTCACGCCCGTCGTCGGCGGTGACCGCCACCCGGTACACCTCCCCGGCGTCGAAGCCGGTGCCGGTGAGCCGCACCTCGACGCCCCACGTGTGCGGCACCAGGTCGGCGCGGGCCTCGACGTCGGACGCCACGGCCTGCACGGCCACCGGCTCGAGCGGCACCGGGTCGGGCACCGGGCGCGCGACCCAGCCGACCACGGCGCCGGCCGCGGCGACCCCGGCCACGGCGGCACCCAGGGCGACCCGGTGGCGCACCGCCGTCCTGCGGCGCAGCGGCACGACCCGGCGCTCCTCCGCGGCGATGCGGGCGAGCACCGCCTCGCCCAGGCCCGGTGGGGGAGTGGGGGTCTCGTCGAGCGCGTCGGGGTCGACGGCGGACAGCCGCCGTCCGAGCGGCACCAGCTCGGCCAGCTCGGCCCGGCAGGAGGCGCAGCCGTCGAGGTGCGCGCGGACCCGGTCGCGCTCGGGCGGGTCGAGGTGGCCCAGCGCGAAGGCGCCCAGCAGCTCCCGGAGCTCCCGGTGCTCGTCCCTCACGGCTCGACCCCCATCTCATCGAGGGCCAGGCGCAGTGCCTTGAGCCCGTAGAACACCCGGCTGCGCAGCGTCCCGACCGGGACGCCGAGCTCGGTGGCCACCTCCGCGTACGGCCGGCCGCGCAGGTGCGTCTGCACGATCGCGGCACGGTGCTCCTCGCTGATCCGGCGCAGCGCCTCCTCCACCACCCAGGCGTCCACCAGTCCCTCGTCGGCGGCGGCCGCCGCCGGCGCCTCGAGGTCGCCGCCGTCGGTGAGCTGCTGCTGCCACGGCCGGACGGCGAAGCGGCGGGCCTCGTCGACGACCACGTTGCGGGCGATGGCGAACAGCCACGTGCGCAGGCTGGCCAGCTGGGGATCGTAGGAGCCCGACGCCCGCCAGGCCCGCAGGAACACCTCCTGGACGACGTCCTGCGCGGCGCCGCCGTCCCCGAGCTGGCGCAGCGCGAAGCGGTACAGCTCCGGACCGTGCGCGGCGTAGGCCGCCCGCACGTCCAGCGGTGCCGCCGGCACCGGTGTGTGCCGTCCCATGCGCGCCCTCCCGGGCCTCGGGTTCCCTGTCACGGAGGGGTACGGACGCCGGGCCCCTGCCGTTCAGCGGCTCAGCGCACGACCTCGATCGGCGCGATGCCCTCCTCCGCGGGCAGGTCGAATCCCCACACCTGCGCGTAGAACGACAGCTCGCCGTCCAGGGCGGCGCGGATGTTCCCCGCCTTGCGGAAGCCGTGCTGCTCGCCGGCGAACAGCAGGTAGGCGTGCGGCACGTGCTTCTCGCGCAGGGCCGCCACCAGGACCTCGGCCTGTGCCGGCGGGACGACGCGGTCCTCGTCCCCCTGGAAGACCGCCAGCGGGGTGTCCAGCGCGTCGACGTGCGTGATGGGGGAGCGCTCGGCGTAGACGTCCGCGCCCTCGGGCCACGGGGCGACCAGCCCGTCGAGGTAGCGGGACTCGAACTTGTGCGTGTCGGCGGCCAGCGCGGCCAGGTCGGCGACGCCGAAGTGGCTGGCGCCGGCGGTGAAGACGCCCGGCCGCCGGGTGAGTGCGGCCAGCGTGGTGAACCCGCCGGCCGAGCCGCCGCGGATCGCCATCCGCGCGGGATCCACGCGTCCCGCGTCGGCCAGGTACCGCGCGCAGGCGACGACGTCGTCGAGGTCGACCACGCCCCACCTGCCCTGCAGTGCGTCGCGGTAGCGGCGGCCGTACCCGGTGGAGCCGCGGTGGTCGACGTGCGCGACGCAGAAGCCACGCGAGGTGAAGTACTGGATCTCGACGTCCAGTGTCCGCGGATGGGCCGACGTCGGGCCGCCGTGGACCATCACGACCAGCGGCGGCAGGTCCCCTTCGGGCGCGGTCACCTCCGGTGCCGTGGGCGGGTAGACCGCCGCGTGCGCGAACGGGATGCCGGTGCCGAGGTCCTCGGTCGGGAAGGTCACCGGCTCCGGGACCGAGATCCACGAGGGGTCCAGGCCCAGGTCGCGGGCCGGGCGCAGCACCTCGGCGGTGCCGTCGCCGACGTCCACCCGCAGGACGACCGGCTCGGTCGTGGGACCCGCGGCCGCGCAGACGACGGCGCCGTCCTGGGTCCGCACCTGGGCGAGCGCGGTGTACGGGAGGCCGACCTCGCGCACGTCGCCGTCGGGGGACAGGACGGCGAGGCGGTCGGCGCCGTCCCGGGGGAGCGCGAGCGCCACCCGGCCGTCCCCGAGCGGCGTGCACCGGCTGGCGGCGAAGCGCCACTGCGGCTGGGCGAGGTCGGCGCCGGCGTCGAGCACGAGCTCGGGCGTGCCGCCGGGCCGCCGGCGCCACAGCGCCCACACGTCGGTGCGGTCGCAGCAGAAGAGCAGCGCGCCGTCGGCGTCCCAGGTCGGCTGCACCACGGACTCGCCCGGTCCGCCGGCGACCACGGTCTCGGTGCCGTCGGCGGCGCGGACCACCAGCTGCGCGGCGTCCCAGGGCATCGCCGGGTGGTCCCACTGCAGCCACGCCAGCTGCCCGTCCGGGCCGGGACGCGGGTCGGACACGAAGTCCGGGCCGGTCACCAGCACCTCGGCGGTCCCGTCGGGGGCGATCCGCACCACCTCGTTGCGCACGTCGGCGGCCGCGCCGCTCGCGCTGTGCGTCTCCCGGACGGCGAGCAGGCCGCCGTCGCCGGTGGACGTCAGGTCGGCGTACCGGACCCCGGCCGGCAGCTCCGGCTCCGGGGTGACGGCGACCGGCCCGGCGTCGCCCGGACCGAGCCGGTACAGCCGCTGGTCGGGGAAGTGGGCGAACCAGACGGTGCCGCCGGCCGCCGTCCACGCGCCGCCGCCGTACTCGTGGACCCGCGTGCGGGCGTCCCACGGGGAGGGGAGGACGTCGGTGACCGTGCCGTCGGCCGACCGGCGCACCAGTGTGGTGCGCCCGCCCTCGGCCGGGCGTGACTCCGCCCACCAGACGTCCGGGCCGTCGACGGCGACCTCACCCAGCCGGGCGGCGGCGCGGACGACGAGCGCGGAGGTCACGGGGGTGGGCCAGCTGCCGTACGGGAGGGGTGCTGCGGTCGGCATGCGCCCGACCGTAGGGCCAGGACACGACGCTGCGCCTGCCTGGGAGACGGCTGGGCGACGGCTACCGTCGACGCATGCCTGCCCGCACCACGCCCTCGCGCCGGCCGGCCGGCTCGGCCCCGAAGGGCCGGTCCGGGTCGACGGCCGCGGGGAAGCGGCCGGCCCCGCGCACCCCCGCC
>NZ_JBFNXQ010000132.1:0-12043 GCF_041018925.1 Geodermatophilus maliterrae | reverse complement strand
CGTGGCCACCGGCGCGGGCAGGTCGGCGGCCAGGGTGGCCATCCCGTCCAGCGGGGAGGGATAGCAGCGCACGTCGGCGTGCCGCTGCGCCTGCGCGCGCCGCCGGTCGACCGCGCCGGCGTCGAGCTCCAGCAGCAGCGCCAGGGCCCGCTTGCGCAGCTTGCCGGTCGTCAGTGAGGCCGCCTCCGGCAGCAGCCGGGCCTCGACCGTGCGGGCCACGGCCGGATCGGTGTGCTCCAGCACCTCGACCAGGGCCTTCGCCCGGGCCTCGTCCAGCTCCCCGGCGGCCAGCGCCGCCCAGGTCGCCGGCGGGTGGCTGCGGTAGGTCCAGGCCCGGTGCGCCAAGTGGGAGGCGGTGCCGCGGCCGCAGTTGAGCACCATGCCCAGCTCGGCGGGGGAGAACTCCGACACCCCGGGCAGCTCGGCATCCGGCGCCCACGACCCCCGGCCCCCGGGCGTGCCCGGTGCCGGGTCGGCGTCGTCGGGGCTGCCGTCGGCCAGGCCGAGCACCAGCTCCGCCTCGTAGGCGGCGGTCATCGCCTCCAGCGCGGCCACCCGCTGCAGCTCGGCGGCCTTCTGCTCCCGCGACAGCACAGACACCGGCAGTCGCGGCAGCTCCGGCGGCCGGGCCATGAGCAGGTCGAGCAGACCACCGGCCACCGGCGGCCCGACCTCCTCGATCTCCTGCACGGGACGGACCTACGACCGGGGTACGAGAGTTCGCGCAGGTCAGCGGGCTGTCGCGAGCACTCGGCTCCGGCAGCCGGACCTCGCTGCGAGGAGGTGGCCGGGTCGCCTCACCGTCGCGGTGCACGCGCCGGCCCGACCGGCGTCCGCGGCGCCCGACGCCCGGGGCACTCCAACCCCTACGGTGCGGAGCCGTGAGTGCACCCGTCCACCGTGTCCCGTCCCGCGACGTGCTCGCCTATCGGGTCGCCGCCCAGCAGCTGGACCGGGACGCCGGCACGGTCGCCGACACCGCCGTCCTCGACCTCGGCGTGCAGGACACCGGCACCGACGGCGGGCTGTGGGCGCTCGCGGTGCGCGGGGTGGACGTCGCGGCGCTGGACCCGGCCGAGCTGACCACCGTCTGGACGCTGCGCGGCGCCCCGCACCTCTACCGCCGCGCCGACCTGCCCGCCGTCGCGGCCGCCACCGCGCCGTTCTCCGAGGAGGACGCGGCCAGGCGGGTGTTCGACGCGGCCAAGCCGCTCAGGGCCGCGGGCATCCCGGTGCTCACCGCGCTGGACACCCTCGCGGCGGCCATGCGCGGCATCGTCACCGAGCCGACGGTCAAGGGGGACATGTCCCGGCGGCTCTCGCAGGTGGTCGACCCGCCGTACAACCGCTACTGCCGCCCGTGCGACGCCGTCCACTCGCACGAGCAGACCTTCCGTCTGTCCGCCCTGCGCGCCGGCCTGGAGCTGCAGCCGGGGACCTCACCGCCGGTGCTGCAGCCGGTGCCCGGGTTCGTCCCGGCGGACACCGTCCCGGACCGGCTCGACGTCGTCCGGGCCTACCTGCACCTGCTCGGCCCGGCGACGCCACAGCACGTGGCCGGCTACCTCGACGCGCCGGTGAAGGACGTGAAGGCGCACTGGCCGGGCGACGTCGTCGAGGTCGACGTCGACGGGCAGCGGCGCTGGCTGCTGGCCGACGACGCCGACCGGCTCGGGGCGCCGCTCCCCGCCGTCACCCGGCTGCTCGGCCCGTTCGACCTGTTCCTGCAGGCCCGCGACCGCGAGACGCTCGTCGCCGACCCCGCCCGCCGCAAGGCGCTGTGGCCGACCCTGGGCCGGCCGGGCGCGGTGCTCGCCGGCGGCGGGCTCGCGGGGCTGTGGCGCCCGCGGAAGGCCGGGTCCTCGCTGACGGTCACCGTCGAGCCGTGGACGCCGCTCTCCCCCGCCGTCCGGGACGCGGTCGGCGAGCAGGCCGAGCGGCTGGCCGCCTTCCGTGGCGTGCGCCTGAAGGCCGTCGACGTCGCCTGAGGACGGCGGGAGGTCAGGCGGCGAGGAGGTCCTCGTCGCGGTCGCCGGCGGCGACCAGGTCGGCGTACCGGCCGCCGCGCGCCAGCAGCTCGGCGTGCGTGCCCGACTCGACCAGCCGGCCGGCGTCGAGGACGGCGATGCGGTCGGCGTGCCGCACGGTCGAGAGCCGGTGGGCGATGGTGATCGTCGTCCGGCCGCGGCGTACCTCGTCCAGCGCCGCCTGCACAGCCCGCTCGGTGGCGGTGTCCAGGGCGCTGGTGGCCTCGTCGAGCACCAGGACCCGCGGGTCGCGCAGCAGCGTGCGGGCGATGGCCAGCCGCTGCTTCTCTCCGCCGGAGAACCGGTGCCCGCGGGCGCCGACGACGGTGTCGTAGCCGTCGGGCAGGGCGGCGACGACCTCGTGCACCTGCGCCCGCCGGGCCGCGGCCTCGATCTCGGCGTCGGTGGCGTCGGGGCGGGCGTGCCGCAGGTTCTCCCGCACGGTGGTGTGCAGCAGGTAGGTCTCCTGCGAGACGACGCCGACCACCTGCGCCAGCGTGGCCAGCCGCAGGTCGCGCAGGTCGACGCCGTCGATCGTGACCCGGCCGGCGACCGGGTCGGCCAGCCGCGCGACCAGCGAGGCCATCGTCGACTTGCCCGAGCCGGTCTCGCCCACGAGCGCCAGCGTGGTGCCGGCGGGGACGGTGACGTCGACGCCGGTCAGCGCCGGGCGGGCGCCGTCGGGGTAGCGGAAGTCCACTCCCTCCCACCGGACCTCGCCGCGCACGGACGCCGGGTCGAGCTCCACCGGGTCGGCCGGGTCGTCGACCTCCACCGGCAGGTCGAGGTACTCGAACACGCGGCTGAACAGCGCCATGGAGCTGGTCACCGAGACGCCGACGTCGAGCAGTCCCATCAGCGGCCGGAACAGCGCGCCCTGCAGCGTGGTGAAGGCGACCAGGGTGCCGATCGTCATCCCGCCGGAGGTCGCCGGCAGCCCGGCGAACAGGTAGACCAGCGCCGGGATGCCGGCGAAGACGATGCTCATCGTGGCCATCCGCCAGCGACCGGCCAGCTGCGACCGGACCTCCAGGCCCACCAGGTCCTGCGACGTCTCGGCGAACCGGCGGGACGCCGCGGGGCCGGCGCCGAGGGTCTTGCCGAGCAGGACGCCGCTGACGCTCAACCCCTCCTCGACCTGGCCGTGCAGGTCGGCCAGGTGCCGCTGTCGCTGCGCGGTGACCGCGCGGCGCATCCTCGCCACCTTGCGGGTGAGCGCGATGGCCGGCGGCAGGACGACCAGCGAGAGCAGCGACAGCCGCCAGGACAGCGCCACCATGGCCACCACGGTGCCGACGACCGTCGTGGCGTTCGCGGCCAGCGACGTCGCCGTCGAGGTGACCACCGACTGCATGCCGCCGATGTCGTGGGTCAGCCGGGACTGCACCTCGCCGCCGCGGGTGCGGGTGAAGAAGCCGAGCGACTGGCGCTGCAGGTGCGTGAACACCGCCGTCCGCAGGCCGTGCATCACGCGCTGTCCGACCGTCGTCGACAGCCAGGTCTGGGCCACGCCGAGGACGGCGGTGAGCGCGGTGACCGCGACCATGGCGGCGACGGCCCAGGCGAGCAGCCGCACGTCCTGGCGCGGCAGGGCCTCGTCGATGACCAGCCGGACGAGGAACGGCGTCGCCAGCGCGACGGCCGAGGAGCTGACGATGAGCGCGACCACGGTCGCGACCTGCCAGCGGTAGGGGCGGAACAGCGCCGTCACCCGGCGCAGGGGGACCGGCGCGCGCTCCAGCTGCGCCCGGTCCGCGGGGTCGACGGTGCGCCCGGAGCGCCCGCCGGGGCCGCTGCCGCGGCCCGTCGTCGTCTCGTCGATGCCGGCCACCTCCCGTCGTCGTTGGTGAGGCTACCTCACGGTCCGGTAACCTCAGGGCCATGGCAGCGCATTCCCCGGGGGCGGACGACGACCCGGCGGCGCTCGGCGAGCTGCTGGTGCGGGCCGCTCGCGCGCAGCGCCGGCGCTGGCGCGACGTGCTCGCGCCCTGGGACCTCTCCCCGCACCACGCGCGGGCGCTGCGGGTCGTGGGCGGCCGCGACGGCGTCCGGCTGTCCGACCTGGCCGAGGCGCTGCACATCGCGCCGCGCTCGGCGACCGAGGTGGCCGACGCGCTGCAGGCCCGCGGCCTGGTCGAGCGGACCCCCGACCCCACCGACCGGCGGGCCGTGGTGCTGCGGCCGACCGAGGCGGGACGGCAGGTGCAGGCCGAGGTCGACGCCGCCCGCGCTGCCGACACCCGTGACCTGTTCGACCGGCTGGCTCCCGCCGACCGCGCGGAGCTCGCCCGCCTGCTCCGCGCCCTGGCCGACTGAAGGACCCCCTCCGGGGCGCCGGGAGCGGTCAGCCGGGGGGACCCGTCGGCGAGCGGGCCGTCCACCGGACGACGGACCCCGGACGGCGGGCCGCGGTGCCACGATGCCTGCCATGACGGAACCGGTCCGCGCCGAGGAACTGAGGGTGTCCGACGCCGAGCGCAGCGCGGTGCAGGAGCACCTGCGCCGGGCGGTCGGCCACGGCCAGCTCGAGCTGTCCGAGTTCGACCAGCGGGTGCAGGCGGTGTGGGCGGCGCGCACCCGCGGCGAGCTCGACCGGGTCACCCGCGACCTGCCCGAGCCACCGCCCCCGCCACCGCCCGCGCCGCGGCACCGGGTCTTCTCCGACACCCCCGGCGGCACCACCATGCGGGTGCTCACCACCGTCTGGGCCAGCGTGCTCGCGGTGAACCTGGTGGTGTGGACGCTGGTCTCGCTCGGCGCCCTCGAGCCGGTCTACCCGTGGTTCATCTGGATGGCGCCGTCCGGGGCGGTCCTCGCCGTCCTGTACGCCACCGGGATCGGCCGGCCCCGCCGGTAGCTGCTGGCACGGCCCCCTCGCAGGGACCGGCCGCGAGCCCGGTGACGTGCTGGCACGGCCCCCTCGCAGGGACCGGCCGCGAGCCCGGTGACGTGCTGGAACGGCCCCCTCGCAGGGGCCCGCCGCGAGCCTGCGAGTGGCGGGGGGCGAGGGGGTCCTTCAGCGCTCCGCCCGCCGGCGCTGCCGCGTCTTGGCCCCGTACATGGCCCGGTCGGCGCGGGCGATCACCGCGTCGGGTGAGTCCCCGGGGTGCCCCACGGCCCCGCCCACGCTCACGCCGACCACGAGCGGGCCGGCCGCGGTCGGCACGGGGGCGGCCGCCTGCTCCTCCACCCGGTCGGCGAGCCGGGCCAGCTCCTCGTCGCCGCAGCCCGGGCAGAGCACCACGAACTCGTCGCCGCCGAACCGCGCGACGGTCTCGCCCGGCCCGGCCAGCGAGCGCAACCGCGCCGCGACCTCCACCAGGACGGCGTCGCCGACCGCGTGGCCGTGGACGTCGTTGACCACCTTGAACCCGTCGAGGTCGCAGAACAGGACGCCGCACACCTCGCCGCGGTCGGCGGCCAGCTGGCGGTCCAGCTCCTCGAAGAAGGTGCCCCGGTTCGGGATGCCGGTCAGCCGGTCGGTGCGGGCCCGCTCCGACAGCTGCGCCTCCCAGCGCCGCTGGTCGGTGACGTCGAGACCCACGCAGGCCACCGCGTAGGGCCGGCCGTCGTCGTCGGTGAGCACGTGGTTGCGCATCGACACCAGCCGGCGCCTCCCGTCGCCGGTGAGCCAGTCGCCCTCCTGGGGGTGCGCCCGGCCGGTCGCCATCGCGCGCTCGATGGCGTCGCGGGCGAGCTCCCGGTGCTCGGGCACCACCCACACGTCCCAGAACGGGCGGCCGAGCAGCTCCTCGGCCGAGCGCCCGGTCAGCCGCTGCAGGGCCGGGTTGGCCAGCAGGACGCGCCCGTCCCCGGCCACGACGCAGACGAGGGCGTCCGTGCCCTCGACGAACTCACGTGCCAGCCGGCCGTCCACTCAACCCGGTGCGCCGGGCCCCGCACCGGGCCCGCGACGGTCGGCGCCGTCCGGCCGGGGCGCCCCCCGGCACCCCCTGTGTCCGATGGCCATGTCGCCTCCTCCACGGCGCGCCCGGAACGGCGCACCGGAGGGCATGACACCACGCACGCCGCGGCCCGTCGATCCGGCGCGGCCGGTGCGACGTCCCTCCCGGCGCCGATGCCTCGGCCCTGAGGTACCGAGGGGAGGAGGGCCCGCCGGGTGCGGATCGGCATCGACACCGGCGCCACCTCCACCGACGCCACACCGGTACGGGATGCCGTTCCGGCCTGCCGCGCGGCCCGCCGGGCGGAAGCCGAGGCGGCCGCCGGGTGCCTGGCCGCCTTCCGCGGGGTACTGCTCGAGGACGTCCACTTCGACCGAGGAGAGGCCATGACTGGTCCCGACGACGCCTTCCTGGCTCCTGATGACGCGCTGCGCGGCTTCGACGACGACAGTGACGTCGAGGCCGGGACGGGCGGCGATGAGCGTCCCGGGACGGACGACGTCGAACGCCCGAACCCTGGCGGAGCCGCTGTCGAGGACGCCGGCCGCTCGACCGGCCCCGTCGAGGGCGGGACCGAGGGGTAGCCGCCCCGACGCGACGAGAGGGACGGGGGGGCAGCGACCCGCCGGCTGGTGCTTCCCCGGGCGGTACCTCAGCTCTAAGGTATCCGCGCATGGAACCGCGCCGTGTCCGCATCGGCATCGACACCGGTGGGACGTTCACCGACGTCGTCGCCGTCGACGAGGAGACCGGCGCGACGACGACGACCAAGACGCCGTCGACGCCGGCCGACCCCGCCGAGGGGTTCCTCACCGGCGTCGGCAAGGTGCTCGGCGCACTCGGCCTCGACGGCGGCGCGGTCACCGCGGTCAGCCACGGGACGACGGTCGCCACGAACCAGCTGCTCGAGGGCCGGCTCGACCGGATCGGCTTCATCACCACCGAGGGCTACGAGTCGGTGCTGGAGATCGCCCGCCAGTCGGTGCCCGACGGCTACGGCAACAGCTACTTCTGGGTCAAGCCGCCGCGGATCGTCCCGGCCGACCTGGTGCGGACCGTGCGCGGCCGGCTGGACCCGACCGGCGCGGAGGTCCGGCCGTTCGACCGTGACGACGCGGTCGCCGCCGCGCGCTTCTTCCGCGACGCCGGGGTCACCACCATCGGCGTCTGCCTCCTGCACTCCTACGCCGACGACGCGCACGAACGGGCGGTGCTCGACGTGCTCCACGTGGAACACCCGGACGCCGTGGTGTCCATCAGCTCGCGGGTGTTGCGCGAGTACCGCGAGTACGAGCGGTCGGTGACCACCCTGGTCGACGCCGCCGTGAAGCCGCGGGTGGGCGCGTACGTCACCGCGATCCGGGAGCGGCTCGACGGCCTCGCGCCCGGCGTGCCGTTCTACGTGATGAAGAGCAACGGCGGCGTGCTGTCGGCTGCGGAGGTCGTGCACCAGCCGATCACCACGATGCTGTCGGGCCCGGCCGCGGGGGCGCTGGGCGCCGCGCTGATCGCCGGGACCGCCGGCTTCGACCGGGTGCTCACCCTCGACGGCGGCGGCACCTCGACCGACGTCACGGTGGTGGTCGACGGCGAGCCGACGCTCACCACCGAGGGCTCGGTGGGTGCCTACCCGTCGAAGATCCCGATGATCGACGTCGTCACCGTCGGTGCCGGTGGCGGCTCGATCGCCTGGCTCTCGCCCGAGGGCACGCTCAAGGTCGGCCCGCGCTCGGCCGGCGCCGACCCCGGCCCGATCTGCTACCCCTCCGGCGGGTCCGAGCCGACCGTCACCGACGCGCACGTCGTCCTCGGCCGCATCCCGCCGCACCTGCTCGGCGGGGAGATCCCGCTGTCGGCCGACGCCGCCCGCGACGGGCTGAGCGCCCTCGGCGACCGGCTGGGGTTGTCGCTGCAGCGGACGGCGCTGGGCATCCTCGAGATCTCGGCGTGGAACCAGGCCAACGCGCTGCGCCAGGTGACGGTGGCCCGCGGCCTCGACGTCCGCGACTTCACGCTCACCACCTTCGGCGGGTCGGGATCGCTGCTGGCCTGCCGGCTCATGGACGTCCTCGGCCTCCCCCGCACGCTGGTGCCGCCGAACCCGGGCAACGTCAGCGCGTTCGGGCTGCTGACGGTCGACGTCCGCAACGACCACGTGCAGACGGCGATCCAGCGGCACGCCGACCTCGACCTCGCCCGGGTCCGGGCGGGGTACGCCGCGCTCGAGGACGCCGCGCGCACCGCCCTGGACGGCGAGGGCTTCGCGCGAGCGGAGCAGGAGGTGCAGCGGAGCGCGGACCTGCGCTACGTCGGCCAGGCCTTCGAGGTGCGGGTGCCGGTGGCCGCCGGTGAGCTCACCCCCGCGGCCGCCGACGACGTCGCCGCCGCCTTCCACGCCGCGCACCGGCGGCTCTACGGCTACGACTTCGCCGACGACCCCCGGCAGGCCGTCGAGTGGGTGAACCTGCGGGTGAGCGGGATCGGGCCGATCCGCCGTCCGGACGTGGTGGAGCTGCCCGCACGGGACGGCGGGGTCGAGCGCGCCGTCACCGGCTCGCGGCAGGTCTGCTTCGACGAGTGGGTGCAGACGCCCACCTACGACCGGATCCTGCTGGCGCCGGGCGACGTCGTGGCCGGCCCGGCGGTCGTGGAGGAGTTCGGCTCGACGGTGCCGGTGCACCCGGGCTTCGCCGCGACCGTGGACCGCTACGGGAACCTGCTGATCGAGAGGGCCGCCTGATGGACAGCCGACATCGCGGTACCGGCACCTCCGGGGCCGCGGACCCGGTTCTGGTGGAGATCGTCGCCGGCACGCTGGCCGCGATCGAGAAGGAGGTCGAGACCTCCATCGGCCGGACGTCGCGGTCGCCGATGATCCGCGACGCGCACGACTTCCGCGCCGGCATCCACGACCGGCAGCTGCGCAAGCTCACCGGCCGCTCCTACTCGGCGCTGGTGCACCCCGTGGTGCGCGACCACCCGATCGCGACGATGCAGCCCGGCGACGTGTTCTTCCACAACGACGTCTACCTCTCCGAGGGCGGCATCGGGCACCTGCCCGACCTGTGCGTGACGGTGCCGGTGTTCGCCGACGTGGACGGCGCCCCGACGGTGGTCGCCTTCGTCCAGGCGTTCGGCCACCACGACGACATCGGCGGCGCGGTGCCCGGGTCGATGCCGAGCGCGGCGACGTCGGTGTTCGAGGAGGGGCTGATGGTCCCGCCGATCAAGCTGTGGGACCGCGGCGTCCGCAACGAGGCAGCGCTGGCGATCATGACCCGCAACTCCCGGATGCCCGACTCGCTGGCCGCCGACCTCGACGCCGAGTGCTCGGCCTGCCTGGCCGGCGCGCGGCGGCTCGGGGAGCTGTTCGACCGGTACGGGGTGGCCGCCGTCGAGGCCTGCTTCGACGCGATCCTGGCCAACTCGACCGAGGTGTACCGCCGGGAGGTGCTGTCCCAGATCCCCGACGGCACCTACGTCTGGGAGGACTACGCCGAGCACGACGGCGTCGAGCCGCCGAAGCTGCACCGCCAGCGGATCACGCTGACCATGGACTCGGCCGCCGACGTCCCGCTGACCATCGACTTCACCGGCACCGGCCCGCAGGCCAAGGGCCCGATCAACCACTGCGGCGACTACGCCGACGGCAACTTCCTCAAGAAGTGGCTGGCGCCGATCCTGCGCAACCTCGCCGAGACGCCCGAGCGGATGGCCGAGCTCGACGTCAACGAGGGCGTCGTCCCGCTGATCGAGATGCGCTTCCCGGAGAAGGGCACGCTGCTCACACCGGTCTTCCCGGCGCCGACCAACGCGCGCACCTTCGTGATCCTGCGGCTGCTCGGCGTCCTCGCCGGCGTGCTGGCCAAGGCCACCGGCGGCCGGATGCCGGCCGACCAGGAGACGATCCGCTACACCGGCGTGTACGGCACCGACGCCGACGGGCAGCCCTACCTGATGCGCGAGGTGCTCGGCGGCGGCTCGGGCGGTCGGTACTACGCCGACGGCGAGGACACCATCCACGTCGTCCCGGACTCGCGGAACCTGCCGACGGAGTTCACCGAGAGCCGCTTCCCGCTGCGGGTGGAGCGGCTCGGCCTGGCGCTCGACTCGGGCGGACCCGGCCGGTACCGCGGCGGCTGCGGCTACGAGAAGCACGTCCGGGTGCTGCGCGACGCGCACTTCATGTCGATCGCCGACCGCTCGATCCTGTCCTGCTGGGGCGTGAACGGCGGTCGCGCCGGCCGGCCGTTCCAGGTCACCGTCGACCCCGGCGGTCCGGACGAGCACGACGTCGACGCCCTCGCCGACGCCGAGCCGCTGCCGGCCGGGACCGTCGTCCGGATCCGGACGACGGGGGGCGGCGGGTGGGGCGACCCGCTGGAGCGGCCGGTCGATGAGGTGCTGCGCGACGTCGCCTGGCGCAAGGTCTCGGTGCCCGGCGCGCGCGAGGACTACGGCGTGGTGGTCCGCGGGGACGGCACGGCCGACCCCGGGGCGACCGACGCGCTGCGGGCCTCGATGCGCGCCGCCCGCACCGGGGACGAGCCGTTCTTCGACCGCGGCCCCGGCTACGCGCTGCTGTCCGGCGGGGCGACGTCCAACGAGTTCGACGTCCTCTGAGGGTCTCCTGCCCCCTCGTGCTCTGCCCGCCATCGGGAGCAGAGCACGGGCGGCGGGTCAGCAGACGGGCTGCCGCTCCGTCCCGGCGAGGGCGAACTCGAGACGGACGTCGTCGGTGCGCGGGAGGAGGACGGCGGCTCCGCTCCTCGGCGTCCACTCCGCCGGCAGCAGCAGGTAGTGGTCACCTGCCTGCTGCACCAACTTCAACCCGTCGTACCGGAAGCGATAGGCTACCTCGGACTCCCCGGCGACCGCGCACGGCACCTCCACGACCCCCGGGACGTCCAGGCTGAGGCTCCGCTCGCTGAACACCACCGCGTCGGGCCACCCGGCCATCCGCTCCAGGAGGTCGAGGGCACGTCCCTGTCCCACGCCACCCGCGTAACTGGTGACCGCCCAGAAGAGCCCGACGGTGACCAGGACGAACACCGCTCCCCACTCGGCCACCCCGATCCCCGGCGCCTGGGCGGTCGTCGCGTCCTCGTCCCGGGTCCACACCGAGCGGGCCAGGTGGACTCCGTAGACGAGCAGCAGCACGCCGATCGACAGGGACAGTCCTCCGGCCTCCGGGACCTGACGCACCGGCCGGGTCCCCGTGAGCACCGTGGCGACCGCGACGGCGACCAGCACCGCCCCCGTCGTCGCTGCGGCGGGGGCCACGACCCGCAGGATGCTGCGCCGGTCGTCGCCCGGCAGTCGGTACACCACCAGGCGGTGGGCCCACAGTCCGACGAGAGCACACAGAGCGGCGATCGCTATCGGGACGAAGAGCCCGTCCGCGCTGCGCACGAGGAAGTCGGTCGGGGTCAGGTCGAGGACGGTGAAGTTGACCCCGAAGTAGCCGAAGAAGGCGGCAGCGTGCTGTCGGCCGAAGTACAGGAGCAGCGCCGTGACGGCCGTGGTCGGCGCGATCACCGCACCGGCCGTCCTGAGCAGGTGCGCCAGAGCCTCACCCGTACCGGCGTCCGAGGTCGCCGCGGTCCCCTGGTCATCGGACGCCCGGCGGCGCGCCGCGCCCCGACCGGTCGGCCGCGGGGAGCGGCCGTCCGAGTCGCGGCGCCGAGCTCTGGCGCTCGTCATCCGGCCGGGGCTATTCCGTCGGCGGGCACACGGAGAACACCACGACGATCTCCGTGAGCTCCGTCTCCGTCGACGGCGCGATGTAGTCGAACCTCTCGATGCACAGCGGAGGGACCCGGCTGGCGACGTCGGCAGGGTCGAGGGTGACCGTGCAGATGCCCTCGCACCGCGACCTGTAGTCGTTCACCAGCTCGTCGTCGTAGGGGCTGCTCACGTCCTCGAAGACGGGCACGTCGGCAGGGATGCCCGGTCGACCAGCTCCGCCCTCCATCTGCGGGTTGTCCGTCTCCGAGTCCGGCGTACCCGGACGGGGTTGGGCGGCACCGACGTCCTCGTCCTCCTCGGCAGGCGGTGGAGCCGGAGCCGGGGCGGGAGCCGGGGCGGGGGCCGGGGCCGGAGCGGGGGCCG
>NZ_JBFNXQ010000131.1:0-12074 GCF_041018925.1 Geodermatophilus maliterrae | reverse complement strand
GCCGGCGGCACCCGTGCCGCCGAAACCGGACACCGCCCGCAGCGCGGCGACGACGGCGCCCGGCGGCAGCAGCTGACCCAGCTGCGCCCAGCCGTCCGGCAGCAGCACGGGTGCGCTCGCCGCGGCCGACAGCGGGTTGCCGAGGGCGATCACGGTGGCCATGCCCAGCCCCAGACCCACCCGCCCGGCGACGGCGGCCAGCCCGAGCACCCCCAGGGTCGTGGCGGCCAGCCCCAGCGAGAGCACCGCGGCCTCCGCGACCGGGTCCCCGCTCAGTGCGCCCAGCCAGCCGTGCAGCACACCGGCCGCCGCAGGACCGGCGAGCAGGGCCAGCACCACCGCGCCCGCGGCCTGCCGTCCCGGGCCGCGCACCCGCAGCGCCAGCAGCACCGCGCCGGCCCCGCCGCCCAGGGCGATGGGCAGTGCCCCGGCGGCCAGCCCCGCGCCGCGCGGGTCACCCTCGGCGGCAGGGGCGACGTCGTCCACCTGCGCTGCCGTACCGCCGGTGGCACCGGCGGCCGCGGAGCTGAGCAGCTGGGCGACCGCGGGACCGGCCTGGGTGGCGACGACGACCCGCGGCGCCGCCGGGTCGAGCACCAGGGCGCCGTAGACCTCGCGGTCCTCGACCAGCCGGCGGGCCTCGGCCACGTCGGTCGCGGGCCGCAGGTCCAGCGCCCCGGGCTGGGTCCGCTCGACCGCGGCGCGGACCTGCTCGACGGCGGCCGGGGGCCCGACCACCGCGACCGGGACGTCCCGCGGGGCCGTGCGGGTGGCCGGCCACGCGAAGGCGGCGAGCAGGACGGTCAGGCCGACGGCCACCGCGGCGGCCAGCGCGACGACGCGGGGCCAGGGCGTGGCGGCGGTCGCCTCCGTGTCGACGGGCCCGGCGGGGGAGTGGAGGAGAGGAGTGGTGGTCACGACGACCTCCTGAGGGGTAAATCGGACGCTCGTTCAGCAAGCGGTTCGAGTGTCCACCCGGCATGCCCGCAATGCAAGACGGACGACCGTTCTCTATGCTCCTCGTCGTGCCCCGAGTCTCCGAGGATCACCTCGCCGCCCGCCGCCGTCAGGTCCTCGACGCAGCGCTGCGCTGCTTCGAGCGCGACGGCTTCCACGCGACGTCCGTGCGCGACGTCGTCCGCGAGTCGGGGCTGTCGGCCGGAGCCGTCTACAGCTACTTCCCGAGCAAGGACGCCCTCGTCGTCGCGGTCGTCGAGCCGATCATCCAGACGGTGACCGGCGTGCTCGACGGGGTGCTGGCCGACGGCCGGCGCTCGCCGACCGAGGTCGTGCAGGGCGTGCTGCTGGGCGTGTGGCCGATCGCGGTCGGTGGCGGCGCGGACTACACACGGGTGGCGGTCACGGCGTGGGCCGAGGCGCTGCGCGACGCGACGGTCCACGGCATCGCCACGCGCACCTATGGGCTGGTCCGCCGGCGGCTGGGCGAGCGGGTGGCCCACTGGCGGGACGCCGGTCACCTACCGCCGGACACCGACGCCGAGGCGCTCGGGCAGGTGCTGTTCTCGCTGCTGGTGGGGGCGGTGCTGCAGAACGCCCTGCTCCGCGACGTCGACCCCGAGCGCTACGCGGCGGCGGTCGGGCTCCTGCTGCCGCCGGGGTGAGCGGGGACCCGGAGCCGCTGCCTCAGGTGGCGCTGGGCAGCGGCGGCGGGTGGTCGGGCTCGCCGGTGCGGGCCATCGGGTCGATGGGGGAGCGGGCGGCCTGGCAGCGGGGACACCAGTAGGTGATCCGCTCCTGCAGGTCCGGTCCCTGGTCACCGCGCAGGACGGGGGTGCCGCAGCGCAGGCAGGGGCGGTCCTTGCGGCCGTACACCCAGTGGTCGCGGCCGCGGCGCAGGTCGCCGGTGGTGCTCTGCTCGGGGCGGTCGCGGTTGGCGAGCATCAGCGTGCGGGTCCGCTCGACCAGCCCGGGGAGGTCCTCGACGTCTGCGACGCGCGCCCACGGGTGCACGCCGCAGACGAACAGTCCCTCGACCTTGTAGAGGTTGCCGGGCCCGCACAGGTTGCGCTGGTCGAGGATCGCGACGCCGATCTGCTCGTCGGGGTGGCTCCGCAGCCGGCGCAGCGCCTCGTCGAGGTCCCAGTCAGGGGAGAGCACGTCGGGGCCGAGGTGCCCGACGAGCTGGTCCTCGTGCTCGGTGCGCACCATGGCGACGTCGTGCAGCCGGTAGCCGACGCACTCCCACGCGTCCGTGGCGAGGACCGCGCGGATGGCGAACGCGGGACCGCCGCGCCACCTCGCGCCGTGCCGGTAGATGTGCCAGCTGCCGTCCATCCGGTAGTGGGTGCGCAGCGTCCAGCCGTCGGTGAAGCGGGTGAGCATGTGCTTGCCCCGCGGCACCACCTCGGCCACCGTGCGGCCCGCGAGGTCGGTGGCGGCCAGCTGGGGCACGCGCAGCTCGCCGCGGCGCAGCGTCGCGCCGCCGAGCGCGGTGTTCATCCGCTTGGCCGCCAGCCAGACGGTGTCTCCCTCGGGCACGCGCTCCAGTCTCCCCCGTGGCCTCGTCCTCGGCCCCCTGCAGGGGCCCGCCGCGAGCGTGCGAGCGGTGGGGGGCGGGGGGTCCTTCTGTGGCCCGGACGCGGCGCAGGTCACCCCCGCAGCGGGAACGCGCCGGTCCGCCGCGGTGCTGAGCCTCCCGTGCAGCGACGCGACCGTTCCACGAGCTCTCCGGTCACCGCGCCCGAGGCGGTGGCCGCGGCGGCCGAGCCGGTCACGGTCACCGTGGCCCGCGACGTGCGGGCCGACCAGCGCGAGGCCTTCGAGCGGTGGGCCGCCGAGGTCCTGGGCATGGCCGCGGAGTTCCCGGGCAACCTGGGTACCAGCCTGCTGCGTCCCGGCCCGGGCTCGACCCGCTACCACCTGGTCTACCGCTTCGCCGACGGCGAGTCGCTGGCCCGCTGGGAGCGCTCGGCCGAGCGGCGGGCGGCGCTGCGGCGCGTCGAGCACCTGACCGACCGGGTCGACTACGCCCACGTGGCCGGCCTGGACACCTTCTTCACCGCGCTCACCCCCTCCCGGCCGGGGCCCCGGTGGCGGATGACCGTGCTCACCGTCGCCGCCGTCTTCGCCATCACGCTGGCGTTCTCGCTGCTGGTCGCGCCGCACATCTCGGGCTGGCCGCTGCCGGTGCGGCTCCTGCTGTCGGCCGTCGTCGTGGTGGTGCTGCTCGGCTACGTCGTCATGCCGGCGCTGTCCCGGCTGTGCCGCCGCTGGCTGCACCCCCGTCGCTGACCCCCGGTCGCGGGAGCCGGGCCGGGAGCGTCGGGCCCCCGGTGTAGACAGCCGGCACGTCCTCCGCGCCGCCGGTCCGCGGTCCGTTCTCGCTGGCCGCGGGCACCGGCTTCCTCGAGGGCTTCGCGCCCGCGCGGTTCCGCGGTGCCGCGGACGGTGCGCTGCGGCTGGCCTTCCCGGTGGACGGCGCGGACGTCACCGTGGGGATCGCCGTCCGGCAGGACGGCGTCGTCACCGTCGAGACCGACGGGCCGGTGCCCGACCGGCTGCCCGACCAGGTGGCGCGCATCGTCGGCCTCGACGTCGACGGCTCGGGCTTCCCGGCGGTCGCCGCGGCCGACCCGGTCGTGGCCGGCCTGGCCGCGCGGTACCCGGGGCTGCGCCCGGTCTGCTTCTGCTCGCCGTACGAGGCGGCCTGCTGGGCGGTGCTCTCGCAGCGCTCGTCGATCGTGCAGGCCGCGGCGGTGGAGGAGCGCCTGTCGCGGCGGTTCGGCACCCGGCACGACGTCGACGGTGTCGACTTGTGGGCGTTCCCGACGCCGGAGCGGCTGCGTGCCGTCGCCGGCGGACTGCCGGGCCGGAGGTCAGACGACAGCGGCTGGCCGGCCTGGCCGAGGCCGCGCTCGACGGCCGGCTCGACGCGGCGCGGCTGCGGTCGGTGCCGGCGGGGGAGGCCCGGGCGGCGGTCCTCGAGCTGCCCGGGATCGGGCCGTTCTCCGCCGACCTGGTCGTGGTCCGCGGCGCCGGGGCGCCCGACGTCCTGCCGACCGCGGAGCCGCGGCTGACCGCCTCGCTCGCCGAGCTGTACGGCCTGATCGACCCGGCGCCGGCCGAGCTCGCGGCGCTCGCCGAGCCGTGGCGGCCCTACCGCAGCTGGGTCTCGCTGCTGGTGCGGACCGACCGCGAGCGGCGGACCGGTGGGATCACCGGCCGCCGGCGGTGAGGACGCTCAGCCGAGGGGGCGGACGCCGGTCGCACTGGTGCCGCGGGCGCCCGAGGTGCGGGTGAAGGCGACCCGCTGCCCCTCCTCGAGCTCGCGGTAGCCGCCGTCGTCGGCGATCTCGGAGAAGTGCACGAAGACGTCGTCGCCGCCGTCGTCGGGGGTGATGAACCCGAAGCCCTTCTCCCCGTTGAACCACTGCACGGTGCCCTCGGCGGAGCCGCCGGGTGCGCCGCCGTCGTCCCCGCCGCGGCCGCCCCGCGGTGCCGGACGCTGGTCACGGCCGCGGTCCCGGTCGCCGCCGCGGTCGCGGTCGCCGCCGCGGTCGCGCGCCGGCCGGTCGTAGCCGCCGCGCCGGGCCGGCGGCAACAGCCGCACTGCCTCGGCCTGCAGCCCGCGGTTGCCCTCGACCAGCTCGAACTCGACCCGGTCGCCCTCCTCCAGCTCGCCGCCGCGGCCGGTCAGCGCGGAGACGTGCACGAAGACGTCCTCGGGGACGATGAAGCCGAAGCCGCGGTCGGGGTCGAAGCGGGCGACGGTGCCCTGGACGACGAGGCCTCGCGGGGCGCGGCTGCCCGAGCGGCCGCGGTCACCGCGGTCGTCGCGGTACCGGTCGCCGCCGCGGTCCCGGTCGCCCCGGTCGTCGCGCCCCCGGTCACGGTCGTCGCGGCGGCCGCGCGGGGCGCCGCCCACCGGCCGCACCCGCTCGGCCTGCGGACCGCGGGGGCCCGCGGTGGCGTCGAAGTCGACCGCCTGGCCCTCCTCGAGGGTGCGGAAGCCCCCGGTGTCCTCGATGGCCGAGAAGTGGACGAAGACGTCGTCCCCGCCCTCCTGCGGCTCGATGAACCCGAAGCCCTTCTCCGCGTCGAACCAGCGGACCGTGCCGGCAGCCATGTCTGTTCCCTCATCCCTCACGTCGTGCGTCGGCCAACGGTACGCGGGACCGCCGGAGGGCCGGTCAGCCCCGCAGCCGGAGTCCGCGGGGGGTGGCGGCGAACCCGGCGGCCTGCAGCGCCGCCGACAGCGGGGTGGACTCGTGCACCGAGGCGCCGTCGGCCTTCTGCACCACCATCCGCCCCAGCGCCCCGGCGGCGACGGCCCCCGACAGCGCCGTCGCGGCCTCCTTGAGCGTCGTCTCGTCCTCGGTCCACGACAGCAGGGTCTTCCCGCCGCGCTCGACGTAGAGGACGAGCTCGCCGTCGACCAGCACCACCAGCGCGCCGGCCTTGCGCCCGGCGCGGTGCCCGGTGGCCTTCTTCCCGCCACCGGTGCCCTCACCCATGTCGACGGCGACCTGCGCCGCCGACGTCTCGCCGTCGCCGGCGATGGGGCCGGTGCGGTCGGGCCAGGGCAGCGCGGCGCCGTAGACGTTGGCCGGGTCGGTGGCCGCCAGCACGACCGGCCCCTCGGGCGCGCGGTCGGGCGTGGCGAAGGCGCGCAGCCGGTCGACCGAGCCGGGGGTGCCGAACTGCGCGGCGCCGAGGGTCTCGACGAAGTAGCCGCGCCGCGCCCGGTTGTTCTCCTCGAACGCGCGCAGCACCGGGTAGACGGCGGAGAAGCCGCCGGGCACCTGCTCGGCCGTCACCGCGCCGCGGGTGAGCACGCCGTGCCGCTCGAGCAGGGCCTCGGCGCGGGCGGTGGTGCGCCGGGTGGGGTTGGGCTCGCGCTCGGGCAGCCGCGACCACCGGCCGGCCACCGTGGGCGGGCCGGTGCGGGTGGGCATCGCCGGGCGGCCGAGCCGGGTGCGCCCGTAGCGGGTCCGGTCGACGCGGGCCCGGGGCGGCGCGGGCTGCCGCTTGTGCGTGCCGCCGCCGGCCAGCCGGGTGCGCAGCGGGGCGAGCGTGTCGTTGGTGAGCAGGCCCGCCCACACCAGGTCCCAGACGACGTCGGCCATCGCGGTGTCGTCGGTGGCGCCCGCCAGGTCCGCCAGGCCGCGGAAGAACACCGCCTGCCCGGCCGCCAGGTGCTCGAGGACGGCGGCGCCGTACCCGCCCTCCTGCGGCAGCTCCAGCGGATCGGGCAGCAGCAGCGGCGCCAGGTCGGCGGGCACCAGGCTCACCCAGCCGTCCCCGCCGGGCAGCCCGCCGGCGCCGGCCCACAGCACCTCGCCGGCGCTGGTCAGCTCGTCGAGCATCGCCGGGGAGTAGTCGCGCACCCGGGAGGGGAGCACCAGCGACTCCAGCGCGCTGGCCGGCACCAGCGCGCCGGCCAGCTGCTCGACCACGGCCAGCACGCCGTCGACCCCACGCATCCGGCTGCCCACCGACTGCCAGGACGGGGTGAACCGGGCCAGCGTGCCGATCGGCACCGGCTCGACCTCCTGGCGCAGCTTCGCCAGGCTGCGGCGGCGCACCGAGCGCAGCACGTCGGCGTCGCACCACTCCTGGCCGCTGCCGCCGGGCCGGAACTCGCCGGTGACCAGCCGGCCGGTGCCCACCAGCCGCTGCAGCGTGGCGGTGACCACCGCGACGCCGAGGCCGAGCCGCGCGGCGACCTCGGCCGGCTGGAACGGGCCGTGGGTGCGGGCGTAGCGCCCGACGAGGTCGCCCAGCGGGTCGGCGACCGGCTCGGTGAACGCCTCGGGGACGCCCACCGGCAGGGCGGTGCCGAGGGCGTCGCGCAGCCGGCCGGCGTCCTCGATGGCGACGTGCCGCTCCTCGCCGGCGATTCGCACGACGATGGCCCGGCGGGAGGCGACCAGCTCCTCGAGCCACTCGGCGGGCACGCCGCGGGCCGCGGCCTCCGCGGGGGTCGCGTCGCCGAGCACGCGCAGCAGGTCGGCCGCGCCGTCGACGTCGCGCGGGTGCCGCTCGGCCGGCAGCCGCTGCAGCTCCCGCTCCACCTCGGCCAGCGCCTCGGCGTCGAGCAGCTCGCGCAGCTCCGAGCGGCCGAGCAGCTCGGCGAGCAGGCCGGTGTCGAGGGCCAGCGCCTGCGCCCGCCGCTCGGCCAGCGGGGCGTCGCCCTCGTAGAGGAACTGCCCGACGTAGCCGAACAGCAGCGACTGGGCGAACGGGCTCGCCGCCTGAGTCTGGACGTCGACCACGCGCACCCGGCGGGAGCGGACGTCGCGCATCAGCTCGACCAGGCCCGGCACGTCGTAGACGTCCTGCAGCACCTCGCGCGCGGCCTCGAGCGTGATGGGGAAGGAGGAGAACTCGCTGGCCACGCTCAGCAGCTGGGCGGCGCGCTGCCGCTGCTGCCACAGCGGCGTGCGGCGGCGCGGGTCGCGGCGGGGCAGCAGCAGCGCCCGGGCGGCGCACTCGCGGAACCGGCTGGCGAACAGCGCGGAGCTGCCGACCTCGGCGGTCACCTCCCGCTCGACGTCGTCGGGGTCGAGGACGGCGAGGTCGGCCTCGGGCGGCTCGCCGGTGGTGTCGGGCAGCCGCAGCACGATGCCGTCGTCGGAGTGCATCGAGGCGACGTCGACGCCGTAGCGCTCGCGCAGCCGGGCGGCCAGCACCAGCGCCCACGGGGCGTTGACCTGCGCGCCGAAGGGGGAGTGGACGACCAGCCGCCAGTCGCCGAGCTCGTCGCGGAACCGCTCGACCAGCAGGGTGCGGTCGTCGGGCAGGTGGCCGGTGGCCGCCTTCTGCTCGGCGAGGTAGGCGAGCAGGTTGGCCGCGCCCCAGTCGTCGAGCCCGGCGGCCTGCGCCCGCTCCCGGCCCTTCTCCGGCGTCGCCGCGCCGACCTCGCGGAGGAAGGCCCCCAGCGCCCGGCCCAGCTCCAGCGGCCGGCCGGGGGCGTCGCCGTGCCAGAACGGCATCTTCCCGGGCTGGCCGGGGGCGGGGGAGACCAGCACCCGGTCGTGGGTGATCTCCTCGATCCGCCACGACGAGGAGCCGAGCAGGAAGACGTCGCCGGGCCGCGACTCGTAGACCATCTCCTCGTCCAGCTCGCCCACCCGCCGCCCGCCGGACCCCTCGCCGCCGACGAGGAAGACGCCGAACAGCCCGCGGTCGGGGATGGTGCCGCCGCTGGTGACCGCCAGCCGCTGCGCGCCGCTGCGGGCGGTGAGGGTGTCGGCGACCCGGTCCCACGTCAGCCGCGGGCGCAGCTCGGCGAACGCGTCGGAGGGGTAGCGGCCGGCGAGCATGTCCAGGACGGCGTGCAGCGCGGAGTCGGGCAGGCCGGAGAACGGCGCGGAGCGGCGCACCAGCGCGCCGACCTCGTCGACGGTGCGCGGGCCCTCGGAGACGATCGCCACGATCTGCTGGGCGAGCACGTCGAGCGGGTTGCGCAGGTAGCGGATCGACTCGATGGCGCCGGCCTTCATCCGCTCGGCGACCAGCGCGCACTGCACCAGGTCGCCGCGGTACTTGGGGAACAGCACCCCGCGGCTGACCGCGCCGACCTGGTGCCCGGCGCGGCCGACCCGCTGCAGGCCGGCGGCGACGGTGGGCGGGGACTCCACCTGGACGACGAGGTCGACCGAGCCCATGTCGATGCCGAGCTCGAGGGACGACGTCGCCACCACCGCCGGCAGCCGCCCTGACTTCAGCGCCTCCTCGACGACCGCGCGCTGCTCCCGGGAGACCGAGCCGTGGTGGGCCGCGGCGACCGGCTGCCAGCCCTCGGGCGTGCCGCCGCCGGAGCCGGCCTGGGCCATGAGCGCGGCGGCGTTGGTGCCCGGTGGGACGGTCTCGCCGGTGGTCCGCTCGTAGGACATCTCGTTGAGCCGGCTGGTCAGCCGCTCGGCCAGCCGTCGGGAGTTGGCGAACACGATGGTGCTGCGGTGCGCCTCGACCAGGTCGAGGACCCGCTCCTCGACCGCCGGCCAGATCGACGTCCGCGGCTGGTCGCCGGCCGCCGAGCCCTCCAGCTCCCCGGTCGGCTGGCCGAGGGAGCTCATGTCCTCGATCGGGACGACGACCGAGAGGTCCCACTGCTTGACCGACGTCGGCTGCACGACCTGCACCGGCCGGCCACCGGCGAGGAAAGTGGCGACCTCCTCGATGGGGCGCACGGTGGCCGACAGGCCGATCCGCTGCGCCGGGCGCTCGAGCAGTTCGTCGAGCCGGTCGAGCGTCACGGCCATGTGCGCGCCGCGCTTGCTGTCGGCGACGGCGTGCACCTCGTCGACGATCACCGTCTCGACGCCGCGCAGCGCCTCGCGGGCGGCGCTGGTCATCAGCAGGAACAGCGACTCCGGCGTGGTGATGAGGATGTCGGTGGGCCGCCGGGCGAAGGCGCGCCGCTCGTCGGCGGGGGTGTCGCCGGACCGGATGCCGACGGAGATCTCCGGGCGGGGCAGGCCCAGGCGCATCGCCGCCTGGCCGATGCCGGTCAGCGGGGCGCGCAGGTTGCGCTCGACGTCGACGGCCAGCGCCTTGAGCGGTGAGACGTAGAGGACGCGGCAGCGCCGGCTCTCGTCGGCCGGCGGGGTGGCGGTGAGCCGGTCCAGCGACCAGAGGAAGGCGGCCAGCGTCTTGCCCGACCCGGTGGGGGCGACGACGAGGGCGTGCCCACCGCTGCTGATGGCCTCCCACGCGCCCTCCTGGGCGGCCGTGGGCTCGGCGAAGGCGCCGGTGAACCACGCCCGGGTGGGCTCGGAGAACCGGTCGAGAGCTGGCACGTCCCCAGTGTCCCCGCGGGTACGACAGTCCGCTGGCCTGCGCGGATGCGCCCGGGTCAGGCCGGCGGCGCGTACAGCTCCAGGGCGATGCCGTCGGGGTCGCGGAACTCGAGGACGGCGCCGGCGCCGATGTCCTTCACGCCGCCGTGCGCGATGCCCCGCTCGTCGAGCAGCGCGGCCGCGGCGTCGAGGTCGGCGCGGGACCCGACGGCGAAGCTCAGGTGGTCCAGCCCGGTGCGGTCCTCGTCGAAGCGGTCCGCGCCGACCGGCCGGAGCCCCAGCAGCTGGTCGCCGAGGGCGTAGATCACGCCGCCGTAGAGGAACGACAGCTGCTCGCGGGTCGCGGCGTCGGCACCCGCGGGCACCTCGAAGGCGACCGGCAGCCCGAACACGTCCTCGTAGAAGGCCCGCGACCGGTCGATGTCGGTGACGGTCAGCCGGACGTGGGCGAAGGACGTGGTGGGGATGGGCATGCCGCGATCCTGCGGTCCGGTCGCCGGTCCCGCCCGGTGGCCGGCCCGCACGCCGGGGCCGTCGGCGCCGATCGGGGGTGGCGTGCGGCACACTTCCGGGCATGCGCCACTCGCTCCACGAGGCCGAGCACGAGGACTTCCGGCGGATGGTCCGGGACTGGGCGGAGAAGAACGTCGCCCCCTTCCACGACCAGTGGGAGCGCGACGGCATCGTCCCCCGCGAGCTGTGGCTCTCCGGCGGCGAGCAGGGCCTGCTGGGCATGGACGTCGACGAGCGGTACGGCGGCGGCGGGGTGCGCGACTTCCGCTACAACGCCGTCCTCGACGAGGAGATGACCCGCATCGGCGCCAGCGGCGTGGGCTTCGGCCTCCACAACGACGTCGTCGCCCCCTACCTGCGTGACCTGTGCACCGAGGAGCAGGCGCAGCGGTGGCTGCCCGCGTTCTGCCGCGGCGAGCTGATCACCGCGATCGCGATGACCGAGCCGGGCACCGGCAGCGACCTGCAGGCGATCCGCACCACCGCCCGCCGCGACGGCGAGGACTGGGTCCTCGCCGGCGCGAAGACCTTCATCACCAACGGCATCAACGCCGACCTGGTCATCGTGGTCGCGCGCACCGACCCCGACGCCCCGGGCGCGAAGGGCACCAGCCTGCTCGTCGTCGAGCGCGGGATGCCCGGCTTCACGCGCGGCCGCAACCTCGACAAGGTGGGCCTGAAGGCACAGGACACCGCGGAGCTGTTCTTCGACGACGTCCGGGTGCCGGCGGCCAACCTGCTCGGCACCGAGAACTCCGGCTTCGCCCACCTGATGGCCAACCTGCCGCAGGAGCGGCTCTCGATCGCCGTCGGCGCGGTCGCCGCCTGCGAGACGGTGCTCGCGCGGACCCGCGAGTACGTGACCAGCCGGACGGCGTTCGGCCGCCCGGTCGGCAGCTTCCAGCACAGCCGGTTCGTCCTCGCCGAGCTGCACACCGAGACGACGATCGCGCGCACCTTCGTCGACGAGTGCGTGCGCCAGCTGAACACCGGCGAGCTCACCGCCGTCGACGCGGCCATGGCCAAGTACTGGACCAGCGAGCTGCAGAACAAGGTGGCCGACCGCTGCCTGCAGCTGCACGGCGGGTACGGCTACATGGACGAGTACCCGGTCTCCAAGGCCTGGCGCGACGCTCGCGTGCAGTCGATCTACGGCGGCACCAACGAGATCATGCGCGAGATCATCGGCCGCTCGCTCGGTCTGTGAGCTGCCGGTGACGACCGAGGTCCCCGCCGCCCTCGACGTCGAGCGGGTCCAGCGGCGCACGGTCGGCGTCCTGTCGGCCGCGGTGGCGCTCGGGGGGCTGGGCGTGACCGTCGGCATCACCGTCGGCGGGCTGCTCGCCCGCGAGGTCGCCGGCAGCGACGCCGCCGCCGGGCTCGGCCAGACGGCGGGCGTGCTGGGTGCCGCGGTGCTCGCCGTTCCCCTGGCGCGGTTGTCCGACCGGGCCGGCCGCCGGGCGGGGCTGGCCACCGGGTACGCGGTCGCCGTCGCCGGTGCCGCGCTGACCGTCCTCGCCGCGGCCCTGTCGTCGCTGCCGCTGCTGCTGGCCGGGCTGTTCGCCTTCGGCGCGTCCACGACGTGCGGGCTGCAGGCCCGCTACGCCGCCGCCGACCTCGCCGCCCCCGAGCGGCGTGGCCGGGCGCTGTCGCTCGTCGTCTGGGCGACCACGGTCGGCTCGGTGCTCGGCCCCAACCTCGCCGCGCCCGGCGCGGGGCTCGGCCGGGCACTCGGGCTGCCGGCGCTCGGCGGCGGCTTCGTCGTCTCCGCCGCCGTGTTCGCCGCGGTCGCCGTCG
>NZ_JBFNXQ010000130.1:0-12082 GCF_041018925.1 Geodermatophilus maliterrae | reverse complement strand
GGCGAGCAGCCCGTCGTCGAGCTCCGGCAGCCCGTCCTCGTCCGGCTCGCCGAACAGCTCCCCGTCGAGCAGCTCCCCGTCGACCTCGTCGAGCCGCTCGACGACGACCGGCACCCCGTCGTCGAACCCGACGCCGCCGGCCACCACGGCCGGCGCGCCCTCGGCCTCGGCCGTGGACACCGCCATCGCGGCGGCGATGTCCCAGCGCGGCCTGCCCTACAGCTGGGGCGGCGGCGGCAGCAACGGCCCGAGCTACGGCATCCCGCCGGACACCGGGATCTACGGTTTCGACTGCTCGGGGCTGACCCAGTACGCCTATGCGCGGGCCGGCATCCAGATCGGTGGCACCAGCCGCGACCAGTGGTGGCGCTTCCGCGGCTCCACCGTGGCGCGGTCGGACCTGCGCGCCGGCGACCTGGTCTTCTGGGGCTCGGGCAGCTCGTACACGTCGATCTACCACGTCGCGCTCTACGTCGGGAACGGCAAGGTGGTCCAGGCCCCGCAGAGCGGCGACGTCGTCAGGGTGTCGTCGATGTGGTTCGGCAGCGACTACTTCGGGGCGGTCCGGCCGACAGGGTGACCTCGTCGCGGGGACGTTCACCGTGGGGGAGATGGGGCGTCGGGCAGCCACGGGGGGAGCTGCCCGACGCCCCTCCACGCTAGCAGCCGCAGCGCCGCGTCCCTAGGGCCCTCGGGCGCGTCGTCCCGGGTGGGAGCGGCAGGGTGTCGCCCGGCGACGGCGCGGCGCCCCCGCGCGGGAGACGGACACCCAGCTCCGGGTGGGACACTGGCGCCGGACGGGCAGAGGAGTCCCGTCGCCGGCCTCACCGCGTCATGGCTCGTCCTGGCTCGGGGGCCGTGGACCGGTACGACAGGGAGCCCCGTGACCAGCGCTGCCAGCACCCCGCTCGAGAAGACCGTCGGCGCCACCGCCGCGGGCTCCGGCGCCCCGGTCCCACCGTCGGCGGACGCCGCCCGGCTGGAGCGCGCGCTGTTCGAGATCAAGCGGGTGATCGTCGGTCAGGACCGGCTGGTCGAGCGCATGCTGGTCGCCCTGCTCGCCCGCGGCCACGTCCTCCTCGAGGGCGTGCCCGGCGTGGCCAAGACCCTCGCGGTCGAGACGCTGGCCACCGTCGTCGGCGGCAAGTTCGCCCGCCTGCAGTTCACCCCCGACCTGGTGCCCGCCGACATCCTCGGCACCCGCATCTACAAGTCCGGCCAGGACGCCTTCGACACCGAGCTCGGCCCGGTGTTCGCCAACTTCGTCCTCACCGACGAGATCAACCGCGCGCCGGCCAAGGTGCAGTCGGCGCTGCTGGAGGTCATGGCCGAGCGGCAGGTGTCCATCGGCGGCGTCACGCACCCGCTGCCCGACCCCTTCCTCGTGCTGGCGACGCAGAACCCCATCGAGTCCGAGGGCGTCTACCCGCTGCCCGAAGCCCAGCGCGACCGCTTCCTCATGAAGGTGCTCGTCGACTACCCCAGCCCGGAGGAGGAGCGCGAGATCATCTACCGGATGGGCTCGACCCCGCCGGTCGCCGAGACGGTCCTCGGCCCCGAGGACCTGCGCCGCATGCAGCGCACCGCCTCGCAGGTGTTCGTCCACCACGCGCTGGTCGACTACGTCGTCCGGCTCGTCGTCGCCACGCGCCAGCCGCGCGAGCACGGCATGGACGACGTCGCCTCGTGGGTGTCCTACGGCGCCAGCCCCCGCGCCTCGCTCGGCCTGGTCGCCGCCGGCCGTGCGCTGGCGCTGGTGCGCGGCCGCGACTACGTGCTGCCGCAGGACGTCCTGGACGTGACCGCCGACGTGCTGCGTCACCGGCTGGTGCTGTCCTACGACGCCCTGGCCGACGGCGTGCCGGCCGACCACGTGGTCAAGCGGATCCTGCAGACCGTGCCGCTGCCGCAGGTCGCCCCGCGGCAGCGCTCCGGCGGTTTCGGCCCGGCCGTCCCGGGCGGCCCGGCCGTCCCGCCGCCCGGCGTTCCGCAGTACGGCCCGCCGCAGGGCGCGCCCTACGGCCAGGGGTTCCCGCCGGTGGCGCAGCCGTCCGCCGGCCAGAACGGCCAGGGCTTCCGGCTCGGCGCGCCGGGCCAGCCGGCTGCCGGCCAGCCCGGCGGCAACGGGCACGTCCCCGGGAACGCGCCGGCGTGATCCTCCGTCGCGGCCGGAGGAAGGGCGGCGGCGCGGCGGACGGCGCGGCCGGCGACCCGGCCGGGGAGGACGCCGGGCTGGCGCTCGTCGGTGCCGCCGCACCCACAGCCGGCTCGGGCGTCGACCCCGGGGACGGCGACCCTGCCGGTGCGCCCGGATCCGGCGACGGCGCCCCGCCGCACTTCGGTGAGGGCCCCGCCGACGTGCTCCTGCAGCGCCTGGAGCTGACCGTCCGGCGGCGGCTCGACGGGCTGCTGCAGGGCGACCACCTGGGCCTGGTCCCCGGGTCAGGCACCGAGGCCGGTGACTCGCGCACCTACCACCCGGGCGACGACGTCCGGCGGATGGACTGGCCGGTCACCGCGCGCACGCAGGTGCCGCACGTCCGCGAGACGATCGCCGACCGCGAGCTGGAGACGTGGGCGGTGGTCGACCTCTCGGCCAGCCTCGACTTCGGCACCGGGCTGTGCGACAAGCGCGACCTGGCGATCGCCGGGCTGGCCGCGGTCAGCCACCTCACCGTGCGCGGGGGCAACCGCCTGGGCGCCGTCGTCACCACCGGCGAGCGGGTCGACCGCTACCCGGCGCAGGCCGGGCGGCTGGCCGCCGACCGGCTGCTGCGCGCCGTCGTCGCCACGCCGCGCGCCACCAGCGGCCGCCGCGGCGACCTCGCCGCGGCGCTGGAGACGCTGCGCCGCCCGCCGCGCCGCCGGGGGCTCGTGGTGGTCGTCAGCGACTTCCTCGGCGACACCGACTGGGAGCGCCCGCTGCGCGGCCTGGGCGCCCGGCACGAGCTGCTGGGCATCGAGGTCGTCGACCCGCGCGAGCTCGAGCTGCCCGACGTCGGCCTGCTCACCGTGGTCGACCCCGAGACCGGCCAGACCCTCGAGGTGCCCACCGGCGACCCGCGGTTCCGCGCCCGCTTCGCCGAGGGCGCCGCCGAGCAGCGCCGCGCGATCGCCGCGGGGCTGCGCCGCGCCGGCGCCGGTCACCTGCAGCTGCGCACCGACCGCGACTGGCTGATGGACGTCGTCCGGTTCGTCGCCGACCGGCGGCGCGCCGGCAGCGGCGGGGCGTCCCGGTGAGCGGCCCGACCCGCCGTACGAGGGAGGCCCGCCCGTGAGTTTCCAGTCACCGCTGTGGCTGATCGCGCTCGTCCCCGTCGTCGCCCTGGCCGTCCTGTACGTGGTCAGGCAGCTGCGCCGCCGGGTGTACGCGGCGCGGTTCAGCCAGACCGGGCTGGCGTCGAGCCTGCTGCCCAGGCGGGCCGGCTGGGTGCGGCACGTGGCCTTCGGCCTGACGCTGACCGCGCTGCTCGGGCTGGTGCTCTCCCTCGCCCAGCCCAGCACCGAGGTGCGGGTGCCGCGCGAGACCGCGACCGTCGTGCTCGCCCTGGACGTCTCGCTGTCGATGCAGGCCGAGGACATCGAGCCCAGCCGGTTCGAGGCGATGAAGGACGCCGCCGCCGACTTCGTCGAGCTGCTGCCGCCGCGGATCAACCTGGGGCTGGTGTCGTTCTCCGGCACCGCCTCGACGCTGGTGGCCCCGACCACCGACCGCGACCAGGTCAACGGCGCCATCTCCAACCTGGAGCTGTCGGAGGCCACCGCCATCGGCGAGGCGATCTTCACCTCGCTGACCACGATCAGCACGTTCCAGTCCTCGCTCGACGTCGCCGACGGGGACGAGCTGCCGCCGGCACGGATCCTGCTGCTCTCCGACGGCTACAACACCGTGGGGCGGGAGAACACCCAGGCGATCGCCGCCGCGCAGGGAGCCGGGGTCGAGGTGTCGACCATCGCCTTCGGCACCGACTACGGCTCGATCGAGATCGGCGGCGAGGTGACGCCGGTGCCGATCGACCGCGACGCGCTGCGGCAGATCGCCGAGGAGACCGGCGGGCAGTACAACGAGGCCCGCACCCGCGCCGAGCTCGAGGCCGTCTACGACGACCTGGGCAGCCAGATCGGCTACACCACCGAGCCGCAGGACGTCTCGTACTGGTTCGTGCGGGTGGCCACCCTGCTGTTGGCCTGCGGGCTCGGGCTGGCCGCCTGGCGCCTGCAGCGGCTGTTCTGAGAAGGGACCCCGGGCCGCACGACGAACGGGGCCGCCGGGGGACCTCGTCGTCCCCCGGCGACCCCGGGCTCGTGGGCGGTGCTGCTAGACCGTGAAGCCGCGCTGGCGGCGGACCAGCTTCTTCACCATGAAGACCGTCTGCAGCACCGTGAGCAGGTAGAGCACCGGCCAGCCGATCGACAGGATCGCCGACTGGACGCCGATGCTCTGCTGGCTCCAGGCGTAGATGAGCACGAGGAAGGTCGCGAGCGCGCAGACCGCCGGCATGACGTACGCCGACCCGCGGCCGCGCTCGGCCGCCGCCTGCGCCGCCCAGTTGTCCTTCTCCACCCGGGCGAAGAACTGCACCCACGCGGTGACGAAGTGGCCCATGCGGACCCACATGTAGAGCTCCGCCGGGGCCACCAGCAGGGCGTAGAAGATGTCGACGGCGCTCTTGTCGTGCATCGACAGCGCGATGCGCAGGTTGAGCAGCATCGCCACGGCCGGCGGGATCAGCCAGATCGGGTTGAAGACGAACGCGTCGATCGACAGGGCCGCGGCCAGCAGCAGCAGGAAGCCCATGCGCGCGCTGATGTTGAACAGCATCGAGACGTTCTCGTACCAGCGCAGCCGCAGGTTGGGGTGCAGCGGCTGGCCCTTGCTGTCGCCGCGCTGACCGGGCCACAGCAGGTCGATGCCGCCGAAGTTCCACTTCACCTGCTGGCCGTGCAACGCCCGCAGCGTGGTCATCGGGCCGACGAAGGCCCGGGCGTGGGCGCTGATCTTGGTGCTGAAGCCGGCGTCCTTGATCTGCAGCGAGAGCTTGGAGTCCTCGACCTCGGAGTCGCGCACCCACGGGGCGGACTGGTGGTGGCGGTACATGACCGCCTCCAGCGCGCGGACGCTGAACAGGCTGCACTGCCCGCCGAGGACCGCCATGTTCCGGCCGCGGACCAGGTTGTCCATGTTGAAGCCGGCGAACTGGGCCCGCTGCCCGGCGACGAGGAACGTCGCCATCGCGCCGTGCACCCTGGTCTTGTCGAAGGTGTAGACGGCCGAGAGCCCGCCGATGCGCGGGTCGGTGACCATCTCCTTCTCCAGCCACTCGACGCAGCGCCGGTCCAGGGTGGTGTCGCCGTCGACCCCGAGGATGTAGTCGTAACCCCGGCTGACGAAATAGCCGAAGTTGAGCGCGCCGACCTTCTTGTCGGGGTTCTCGCCGATGTCGTGCACGTGGACGACGGTCAGGTACTTCTCGCCCTTGACCACGCGGACGTGCTCGCCGACGAACTGGCCGGCGATCTCCGGGGTGTCGTCGTCGGTGTTGTTGATGACCACGTGGATGGCGTCCGGGGGGCGGGTCTGCGACAGCAGCGAGGTGAGGACGTCGGCGATCGTCGACTCCTCGTTGTAGGCCGGGATGACGCAGCTGATCGTGGCGTGCCGCTGCTCGTCCCGGACCTGCGGGCCGCCGAACTCCTCGGGCACCAGTGAGCTGATGTCGGGGACGGACTGACCACCGCGGGCGAGCAGGTGCACGCGGTCGGTCGCCCGCCGCTGGCCCTGGATGACGAGCTGGCTCACGAGGGGTCCTCCTGGAGGAGCGGGAGCTCGAGGGTGTCGAGCACGGTCTGGCGGTAGTAGCGCGCCGAGTCCGGCTCGGTCTCGACCAGCAGGTCGAACTGGACCGAGAGGGTCAGCGCGGTGGCCGTCGACGGCGCGCCCGGCAGGGACAGCGCGGTGGTGTAGCTGAACGGCGGGGTGAGGGCGAACTCGCCGCGGTCCTCGGTGACCAGCGCGCGGGTGGTGCCGTCGTCGCCGGTGACGGCGAACCGGGTGACCAGCACCTCGGGGGTCTCGCCGTCGGTGTCGCCGCCCTCGACGTGCGCGGCGAGCTGGATCGTCTTGTCGTCCTCGGCCGTCCACGTGGTCGCCTGGTCGGTGGTCCAGTAGTCGACGACGACGGTGCGGTCACCGGCCGGCAGGGTGCGGGTGAGCGAGCCGCTGTCCAGGTCGCCGGCCGGCCGGTCCGGGGTGGACGGCGCCGCGGCGATGGCGACGGTGCGCCCGGCCGCGGTGGGCCGGGCGGTCTCCGACGCGGCGGCGGCGTCGCCGGTCGGCAGGTCGGGGCTCATGCTGACGTCGGGCAGCTGGCAGCCGGCCAGCAGGGCCGCCGACAGCGCGAGCGCGGCCGCACGGGCCGCCTTGTCACGGACCGCGGACGTGCGCGGTCCAGGTGTGCCTTCGGGCACGGGGGTCCCCCCTCGGAAGCGATCGGAAGACCGCAGGGGGACCGGGCGCCGTTGCACACCCCCGACTGCGAACGGGATCGACCGTATTTCGCCGGCAGTGCGTTCGGGAGCCCCTCCAACCCGTCGGGGGGAGGGGGCTCACTCGGAGCAGGAGGGCCCGGGGCAGCGCGCGTGCGCAGCGTCACCGCCCCGGGGCGGAGCTCAGCGGGAGGGGTCGAGGACGAGCTTTCCGGTGGTGCGGCGGGCCAGCAGGTCCTGGTGCGCCTCGCGGACGGCGGTCAGCGGGTAGCGGCCTCCGCCCACGGGCCTCAGGGCGCCGTCGGCCACGAGCGGCAGCAGCTCGGTCATGGCGTCGTCCATCATCGACGGGCGGCCCATGCAGTGGGCCAGCCAGAAGCCGACGACAGCACGGCTGGTGCCCAAGAGCGCGCCGGGGGCGACCGGCCGGGTCTCCTGCCGGGCTGCCATCCCGTAGGTGACCAGCCGGCCGAAGGGCGCCAGCGCGGAGAACGACCCGTCGAAGACGTTGCCGCCGGTCATCTCCAGGACGACGTCGACGCGCTTGCCGCCGTTGGCCTCGCGCAGCGCGGCGGCGAAGGTCTTCGGGTCGTCGTCGGCCAGGGCGGGGTCGACGGTGGCGTCGGCGCCGAGCTCCTCGGCCAGCGCCCGCTTCTCCGGGCTGGAGGCCGTGGCGATGACCCGCCCGGCACCCCAGCGGCGGGCCAGCTGGACGGCGAGCGAGCCGACCCCGCCGGCACCGGCGATGACGACGACGGACTCGCCGGCGGCGAGGTGTGCGCTGGTGCGCAGCAGGTGCCAGGCGGTGGCGCCCTGCAGGACGACGGCGAGGGCCTGCTCGTCGGTGACGGCGTCGGGCACCGGCCAGGTCAGCCGCGGGTTGGCGACCACCTTCTCGGCGTAGCCGCCGCCCTCGAGCAGACCCACGACGCGCTCGCCGCCCCCGGCCGGGTGGCCGACGAACTCCGCGCCGGGGACGAGCGGCAGCTGCTGCGGGGCGAGGTAGCTGTCCTCGGTCTGGTGGGTGTCGGCGAAGTTGACCCCTGCGGCACTCACCTCGTAGAGCTGCCGGCCGTCGCCGGGGACGGGGTCGGGCAGGTCGACGACGTCGAGGACCTCGGGGCCGCCGAAGCGGGTGATCTGCACGGCTCGCATGCGCCTGAGGCTAGGGCTCCACCGGCACACAACGGCTCCAGGGGCCGACAGCGGACGGCGCACGGGGCAGTCCTGTGCGGGCAGGCCCTACGACCAGGTGGTGCTGGTCGCCTCGGAACGCTCATCACCGCCTCGAGCCGGCGGTGCCCTCGAGCGGGGGAGGGCCGGCCGCGCCGGCGGGGTACTCCAGCATCGGCACGGCGTCCTGCGCCCATGCCTGCAACACGGGATCGACGATCCGCCAGGCCTGCTCGGCCTCCTCGCCGCTCACCGAGAGTCGGCTCCCCCCGGACAGGAGGTCGGTCAGGACCTGGCCGTACGCGGTGCGCTCGCCCGGGGCGGCCACCTGCACACCGGGCTGCCGGCCCTCCTCCGGCGCGTCCAGCTCGATCCACAACCGGTCGGCCGCCACCCGATCGGCGTCGCTCGGGTCGCACGCCGGCGCGGCGGTCCGGAAGTGGAGGGCGACTCCCTTGCGGGGCGTTCCGAGCGCCTTTCCGGTGCGCAGCACGAACCGGGTGCCGGTCCACCGAGGGGTGTCCAGCTCCAGGAGCACCTCGGCGTAGGTCTCGGTGCCGCGCGCGGGGTCGACGCCGTCCTCGTCGGTGTACCCGGGCACGGTCCGACGGCCGGTGGCGCCTGTCCCGCCCAGTGTCCCGGCGGTGTAGCGCGCCCGCCGGGTCCGGACGGGGACCTCCGCGGCGGAGAGCACGCGGACCGACCGCAACAGGTCCAGCTTGGCCGCGTGCAGGTCGCCCTCGGTCGGCCGCGCCGGCAGCTCCATCGCGACGAGGGTCAGGACCTGGAGCATGTGGTTCTGCACCACGTCCCTGACGGCACCGGTCCGGTCGTAGAAGTCCGCCCGGCCCTCGAGCCCCAGCGTCTCCTCCCACAGCACGTCGACCTCCGTGATGGAGGCACTGTCCCAGACATGTGCCAGCGAGCGGCCGGGCGCGCGCAGGTCCAGCAGCGCCTGCACCCTGGGCATCCCGAGGAAGTGGTCGACGCGGAACGCAGCCTCCTCGATGCCGCCGGTCACGCGGGTGAGCAGGTCGTTCAGTGCCACTGCGCTCGCCAGATCGGTACCGAACGGCTTCTCCACCGCGATGCGGCTGCCGGCCGGCAGGTCCGCGTCGCCGAGCGCGCCCAGCATCGCCGGGAACAGCGCCGGGGGCAGGGCCAGGTAGACGGCCACCGCCGCGCGGTCAGCACCCCCGCCGTCGCCGTCGCCGTCGCCGTCGTCGAAGGCGCGCGCCGCGGCGGCGACGGTGCCGGCCGCTCCGGGGTCGACCGCCCGGTACCGCAGGCGACCGACCAGCGCGTCCCGTACCGCGGTCGGTACGTCCCCGGCGTGCTCGCGCAACCGGGTGGCCACGTGCGATCGGAAGGTCCGGTCGTCCCAGTCCTGCACGGCGGCGCCCACGACCTGCAGGCCGTCGGGCACCCGGCCGTCGGCCGACAGCCGGGCGAGCGCGGGCAGCAGGAACCGCCCGGCGAGGTCGCCCGTGGCACCGAGCAGGAGCAACCGGCCGATCACCGGTGCTCCCGGACGACGATGACGGCCAGGGGGCGGCTGCCGCCGGGCCACGGGTCCGGTCGCGGGGACGGCGGGGCGGTGACCATGGCGCGGCCATCCTCCCCGAGCCCCGCGCCCGACGTCCACGCGGCCGGGGAAGCCGTCCGCGCCCGGGGCGACCGCCGCGCAGTGGGCCGCCCGTCAGCGGCTGCCCCGTGTGGTTGGGACCGTCCTCGGCTGGGGAACCTGCTTGCAGACCGGGAGCGGTCGCGGTCGACCGTCCGGGCCTCGGCAGCCCGGACAGGACCACTCTCGGAGAGGAACAGCATGTCCACCTGGCTCATCACCGGCTGCTCGAGCGGGCTCGGTCGAGCCCTGGCCGAAGCAGTCATCGGGGCCGGCCACCACGCCGTGGTCACCGCGCGCGACGAGGCCACGGTCGCCGACCTCGTGGAGCTGGCTCCGGACCGCGTGCTGGGCGCGGCGTTGGACGTCAGCGACCCGGCGCGAGCGACCGCTGTCTCCCACCAGGCCGAGGACCGCTTCGGCGCCGTCGACGTCCTGGTCAACAACGCCGGCTACGGGTACCGCGCCGCGGTCGAAGAGGGTGAGGACGCCGACGTCCGTGCGTTGTTCGAGACCCACTTCTTCGGGTCGGTGACCATGATCAAGGCGGTGTTGCCCGGGATGCGCGCGCGTCGCGCGGGCGCGATCGTCAACGTCTCCTCGATCGGCGCCCACATCAGGCCACCGGGATCGGGCTACTACGCAGCGGTGAAAGCGGCAGTCGAGGGGATGTCCGGCTCCCTGCGCGACGAGCTGCGACCGCTGGGCATCTCGGTGACGGTCGTCGCGCCCGGCGGGTTCCGCACGGACTTCTCCGGCCGGTCGCTGACCCAGTCCCGAAGCGTGATCGACGACTATGCCGGGACGGCGGGCAAGCGACGCAGGGAGCGCGACACGACGCACGGAACCCAGCCGGGCGACCCGGCGCGCGCCGGCCGGGCCATCCTCACCGCCGTGGAGTCCGCCGCTCCGCCGGCGATGCTGCTGCTGGGCAGCGACGCCCTGACCAGCTACCGGCAGGTGCTCGGCGCGGCCCTCGCCGAGACCGACGAGTGGCAGGAGCTGAGCGTCAGCACCGACTTCCCGGACTGATCCCCAGCGCGAGCCGGGGAACCGTCGGTCAGCGGTCCGCAGGTCGGCCGGTTCCACCGACGGTCCGGCTTCCGGGGGCCGCGGGCGGTCCTCGGGGTGGGCCCGTACTGCGAGCAGGCCGACGTCGTCGTCGAAGGCCCCGCCGAGCTCGGCCGGCGACGTGTGCAGAGCTGGTACGACTGCTGGCCGTCGCCGGGGACGGGACCGGGGGGTCGATGACGTCGAGGACCTGGGGGCGCCGAAGCCGTGTGGTTCTCGCGGTGGGCAGCAGCCCGGCCCACGTGCTCACCGCCCACCGTGCCGGGGCATCCCTCGACCCCATGCGTGTCCGACTCGTCCGGCAGCCGCGCACAGGGGGCGAGTGGTCGAACGCCCGGCCTGCTCCATCCGCCTACCTCTGCTCGGTACGGGTAGGGGTTCGGCGTGTCCGACTTCGAGATCACCACCCTCGTCCTGGCCGAGCACGAGGTCTTCCGGCGGGAGTTCTCAGCGCTCGATGACCTGTCCGGCCAGGAGCTCGCCGCCGCGTGGGAGGCACTGCACGCCAAGCTGGAGGTGCACGCCGTCGCCGAGGAGCAATTGTTCTATCCGCTGCTCGCCCAGGAGGCGGACGGCGAGCAGGAGACGGCGGAGGGTGTGCACGACCACAACGAGATCCGGCACGCCGCGGCCGCTGTCGAGGAGCACGAGGTCGGAAGCGAGCACTGGTGGGAGGCGGTCCGCACCGTGCGGCAGGTCAACGCCGACCACATGAGCGAGGAGGAGACGGACTTCTTCCCTCCGTTCAAGGAGGCCGTCGACGACGAGCAGCGCGAGGCCCTCGGGATGCGCTGGTTGGCGTTCCACGACGAGCACGAGCAGGCTGACGGGCTGTCCGGCGGGGACGCGGAGGTGGCCGAGGTGGTCGCGACCGAGGTGCCGGAGGGCGACCCGTCTCTCTGAGCACGCCCCCCTCCCAGGCGGCCGGGCGTCCGGCCGGACGCCCGGTCGCCACCGCTCAGGAACTCGCGGTGGTGCGCCGATCGGGGGACCGCGGCGGCCGAGCTCCCGGTAGATCGCCGCACACGCCCTGCGCGCTGGACGTCCTGGGGCCCCGGCGATCCGCCCGGATCCGCCGCCACGAGCTGTCGAGCTCGGTGGGATGCGCGCTCTGTGGATCACGCGGTGACCGCTGGACGCCGGCCGTGCTCCGAGAGCCGATCCGACCTCGCCAGCACCGAGGCCTGCCGGGTTCATCGTCCTTCCCGCTGCGGGAAGGGCCGTTGGTGCCGGTCGTGGATGCGCCCGCAGTCACCACCGTCATCGCGTGGCCTCCGCAGAGTCGATCCTCGCCGTAGCCGGACTCGTCCGGACCGCGGTCCGCCTCTGACGCGTGTCGTTGCGGGTCGGCGAGACACGGAACCGCGTGGGGGCGCGGCTGTCAGGTCAGTTGCACGACAGGCGGTGGTGGGTGTCGGCAAGGTTGACTCCTGCGGCACTCACCTCGTAGAGCTGCCGGCCGTCGCCGGGGACGGGGTCGGGCAGGTCGACGACGTCGAGGACCTCGGGGCCTCCGAACCGGGTGATCTGGACAGCGCGCATGCCGCGACCCCAGGTCCTCGAAGCTGACGGAACTTCCTGCCGCCTGGGCTCGACTTCGAGGCTCGACAGCTTGGTGCTCGCCTGTCCAGGCGATGAATCCAGGGAGACCTGCTGCGGGGCTGCGCTCCGGCGTCCGTGCGGGGATGCGACCTCGGTGCGGTCAGGCACCAACCTGATGGCCGGGTA